>PMYB01000156.1 GCA_003170915.1 Bryobacterales bacterium
ATCATTAAATGACTTGACAGGCTCGCCCCCGCACTTTTAATGTTACAATCCCCTTTAAGCAGCAAGGAGAGAGTCGCGTGGCTTCTTTCATTCAGAACCAGTTCGAACAGAACTTCATCACCACGTCGGTGGATTACGTGTTCAACTGGGCGCGTAAATCGTCTATCTGGCCGCTGACCTTCGGACTGGCCTGCTGCGCCATCGAAATGATCGCCGCCAGCACCGCGCGCTTCGACATCGCGCGCTTCGGCGCGGAGGTTTTTCGTCCCAGCCCGCGGCAGTCGGACTTGATGATCGTGGCCGGCACCGTCACCCTCAAAATGGCGCCCGTGCTCAAGCGCATCTGGGACCAGATGCCCGACCCCAAGTGGTGCATCTCGATGGGCGCCTGTTCCAGCGTGGGCGGTCCGTTCAACACTTATGCCGTCTTGCAGGGCGTCGACAGAATCGTGCCGGTGGACGTGTACGTCACCGGCTGCCCGCCGCGTCCCGAAAACCTTTTCTACGCGCTGCTCATGCTTCAGGACAAGATCGACCGGATGACCACGCTGGTGAAGCGTCCCACCGAGGTGCGGCTCGACGAAACGATGCTCGAGGACTTCAAACAGCAGGTCCGCATCGCCCAGATTCAGAACCCCGCGTAGCCGTGTTCTACAAGGATTCGCGCCAGATCTACCGCGTAACGGAGCTCGATTCGCTCCCGTGGCTGGTGCATGGATTCGGCACCCGGCTGGCGCGCGTCCCAGCTCTCTACGGCAATGTGGCCACGCTGCGGCAGGTTCACTCGGCCGCGTGCGTACTCGCGGCGGGGCGCGGCGGGGGACTCGGCGAAGGCGACGCGCTGCTCGAGAACACGCCCGGCTCGGTGGTGGCGGTGAAGACCGCGGACTGCCTTCCCATTTTGCTGGTGGATGAGCGCCATCGCGCGGTGGCCGCGGTGCACGCCGGCTGGAGGGGAACCGTCGCGGGCATCGCCCAGCGCGCGGTGGAAGCCATGCGGGGGCAGTTCGGCGCGCTGCCGGGGGATCTCCACGCCGCCATCGGCCCGGGCATCGGCAAGTGCTGCTATGAGGTGGGGCCCGAGGTGGCGGCGCAGTTCGGCCAGCAGGGCAGGGCACACGTGGATCTTGCCGCGGCCAACCGCCGGCAGCTCATGGATGCCGGCGTAATGCCGGAGCGCATCTACGCGTCGAATCTGTGCACCATGTGCCGGGCGGAGGAGTTTCACTCGTTCCGGCGCGATCAAGAAGCAGCCGGCCGTTTGTATTCATTCGCCGGAATTCTCCAAGCGGTACATTAAGATTGAGGCCAGTATAAATGTTCACGTGGATTTGCCCGCAGTGCGGGCGCGAAGTTCCCCCAGCGTATGCGGACTGTCCCGACTGCGCCGCTAAAGCGGCCGCGGTTGGCGCCGCGGCGGCCCCGCCGCAAGCGCCCGCCGAGCCGGGACCGCCCCCGCAGACCGCTCCGCCGCCGGCGTATCCGCCTCCGCCCCCGCCTCCGGTGGCTCAGCCCTACTACCCGCCGCCGGCGCCACAAGCTCCGCCGTATTACCCACCGCAACCGCCAACCCAGCCGTATTACCCGCCGCAACCGCCTCCTTCGGCGTACTATCCGCTGGCACAGCCGCAACCGCGGCCGCAGGCCGTTGGCCCCAGCCGCTTCGCCCTGCCAGTCTGGCTGTTGACGGTGGTCTTCGCCCTTGCCTTTGTGGGGCTAGTGTTCGGCATCTATTGGATCGTTCAGGTCGCGCGCGGGAACAGCCAGCCCAACACGCCATCGGCCAGCGTGGAGAGCCCGGCGGCTAAGTCCGGCGCCAAGACCAACCCGTTGCAGAGGTACATCGAGGTGGCGGGAGTGCGGTTCGTCCAGGACGCCAAGAAAAAGACGGTGGCGAAGTTTATGGTCATCAACCATTCCGAGGCCGATTTCAGCGGCCTCGCCGGCAACGTGACCATCTGGGGCCGCACCCAGAAATCGGAAGAGGACGCCGAGGGCACCTTTTCGTTCACCACCAACTTGGCGCCGTTGGAGTCCAAGGAGCTTTCCGCGCCGGTCACCAGCAAGCTGCAAATCTACGAGATGCCGGACTGGCAGAATGTGACCTTAGACCTGCAAATTACCGCCCCGGCGGTGGAAGCTTCTCCAGGTTCTGGCGGGCCTCGGTAAGGCCGGGATCGATCCGCAGCGCGCGCTCGAAATCCTGGCGCGCGGCCTCGGTTTGCCCGAGCGCGTCGAGCGCCACGCCGCGGTTGTTGAAGTTGCGGGCATCCAGCGGATCGAGCGCCAGCGCGCGCCCGAACTCTTCGAGCGCCGCTGCCGGCTGGCCCTCCGATAGCAGGATCTTTCCGGTTTCCGCGGCCACCGCCGGATCGTACGGCGCCAGTCTCCCCGCGGCGGCCAGCAGTTCCAGAGCTTCCGCGGCGGGGACCGCGCGGGCCAATTGAATCTTCGGCCGCACTTTTTCGGGCGCGCGCCGGACGGCCTCGCGCCACAGGCGTTCCTCCGTCATCCACACCTGGGTTCGCCCCATGCTGACGCCTGCCAGCGCCACCACCACCACTATCGCGAGCGCCGGCGTTCGCACTCGCGTCAGAAGCCAGCCGGCAGCCGCCGCGAATCCGAGCATGGGAAGATACATACGCCGGTCCGCCGACAGATCCGCCGCGGGAAAGACGGAGGAACTCGGAATCAGCAGAATCAACCCCGCCAGAAGCCACATGGCGGCGGGGCGCCTTCGGTAACGCCACAAGAACACCGCCAGCGCCGCCATGCCGGCCCATGCCAGAACTCCCACCCATACCGCGGGCACGTGGATGCCGGCATCCACCGTGAATCCGTAAGGCACAATCAGCAGACGCAAATAACGCAGAATGACCGGCCCCTGTGCCAACAGGTAATGCCACGGCGATATGCCGGCGTGAAGTCCGGCCGGCGCCCCTGGCGTCACCGCGGCGGCATATACCACGCGCGCGCCCGCCGCGACGGCCAGGCCGAGCATGACGGCGATGTGAGACCGGCCTCGCCGGCTGTCCGGCAGCGGCAGCGGCAGCATGGCCAGCACCAGCGGGAATGCCGCGCACTCCTCCTTCGCCAGCAGGGCCGCGGCGAAACAGGCCACCGCCGCCCATGGCCGGTCCGTAATCCAGCACAGCAGCGCGGCAAAGCAGAGGAGCGCCGCCAGCACGATGCTGCGGCCCCACACGTAGTCCACGGCTTCGGCCTGAAGCGGGTGCACCGCGAACAACGCCGCCGCCCAAAGCGCCGCGCGCTCGGGCAGAAGGCGCCGCATGCACTCGTAGGCCAGCAGCACCGCGCCCAAATGCAGCAGCAGGTTGAGGACGTGGTATCCGAGAGGGTCCTGTCCCCCGGTCCGATAGTTCAGCCAGAAGGTGACATAAGTGAGCGGGCGCGTCTGCCGCCAGCCCCAAACGTGCAGCCACCCCCAAGGAGACGTCAGGACCGGGTCGGAGAAAATGGCATAATCGTCAAAGTGAAAGCCCGAACCGAGCGAAGCGCCAAAAGCGGCCAACGCCGCGGCGAGCAGAAGAAAGCGCGCTCGCATGACCCTCTACGAGCTTACGCGAAACGAGGGAAAACCGCAGCCCAGCGGCAGGAGCGCGTCGCCGAAATCCTGCTCCGCCTGGACCAAATGTACCCGGCAGCCACCTGCGCGTTGCACCATCGCAACCCGTGGGAACTGCTGGTGGCCACCATTCTTTCCGCCCAGTGCACCGATAAGCGCGTGAACGAAGTGACGCCCGGCCTGTTCGCCAAGTACCCCACGCCGACGGATTTCGCGGCGGTGCGCCCGGAGGTTCTGGCCGGCGATATCCGCAGCACCGGTTTCTTCAACAACAAGGCCAAGTCCATCGTGGGAGCGGCGAAGAAGGTGGTTTCGGAGTTCGGCGGCAGCGTGCCGCAGACCATGGAAGAGATGCTGACCATCCCCGGCGCCGCCCGCAAGACCGCCAACGTGGTGCTCGGCACGGCCTACGGCATTGCGTGCGGGGTGGTGGTGGATACCCATGTGCAGCGCATCGCCCAGCGGCTCGACCTGAGCAAGAACGCCGAGCCGGTCAAGATCGAGCGGGACCTCATGAAGGCCATCCCCAAAGACAAGTGGATTCTCTTCGCCCACCAGATCATTTTGCACGGCCGGGCGCAGTGCCAGGCGCGCAAGCCGAAGTGCAGCGAGTGCGGGCTGGATTCGGTCTGCTACGCCAAAGACAAAACGCAATTAGCGATCAGCTTTCAGCTATCAGCCCCGGACCGCGCCGGTCTGGCTGAAAGCTGACCGCTGAAAGCTTGCTTGCTTCGTGTTAATCTCAGGAATCAAACCAACATTTGAGGGCCTGATATGTCTCATCTATCGATTCGCGATCTCGATCTGAACGGCAAACGAGTTTTCATACGCGTGGATTTCAATGTCCCGCTGCAGAAGAACGAAAAGGGCGACATGGAAATCACCAGCGACAAGCGCATCAAGGCGTCGCTGCCCACCATTCAGTACGCCCTCGACCACGGAGCCGGCGTCATTCTGGCTTCGCACCTGGGCCGCCCCAAGGGCAAGCCCAATCCGGACATGAGCCTGAAGCCTTGTGCCGCGCGGCTCCAGGAGCTGCTCGGCAGGCCCGTCAAAATGGCGCCCGATTGCGTCGGACCCGAAGTGGAAGCGCTGAAACCGGCGCCGGGCCAAGTGCTGCTGCTCGAGAACCTGCGGTTCCACGCCGAGGAAGAGAAGAACGATCCGGAGTTCGCGAAGAAGCTGGCGGCGCTGTGCGACGTCTACGTAAACGACGCGTTCGGCTCCGCGCACCGCGCGCACGCTTCCACCGAGGGCATGATCCGGTTCGTCCCCCAGGCCGCGGCCGGCCTGCTCATGGACAAAGAGTTGAAGTACCTCGGAATGGCCACCACCAACCCGGCCCGGCCCTGCGTGGCGATTCTGGGCGGCGCCAAGGTGTCGGACAAGATCGAAGTCATCGAAAACCTGGGTAAGATCGTGGACAAGCTGCTCATCGGCGGCGCCATGGCTTATACGTTCCTCAAGGCGCAAGGCCTGCCTACCGGCAAGTCGCTGGTGGAGGAGGACAAGGTGGAACTGGCCAGGAAGTTGCTGGCCGACCTGGGAAGCAAGCTCATGCTGCCAGTGGACCACGTGGTGGTTTCGGAGATCGCGGCGGGCGCGGCCAACGAGGTGGTGGATACCATTCCGGAAGGCAAGATCGCGGTGGATATCGGGCCGAAGACCATCGAGAACTTCGCGCAGGTGATCGCCGGCGCCAAGACGGTGATCTGGAACGGCCCCATGGGGATCTTCGAAAAACTGCCATTCGACAAGGGTACGGTGGCGCTGGCGAAGGCCGTGGCCAGTTCCGGCGCGACCTCGGTGGTGGGCGGCGGCGATTCCGAAAAGGCCATCAAGGCAGCGGGTGTGGCGGACAAGATTTCGCACGTCTCCACCGGCGGCGGAGCGTCGCTGGAATTCCTGGCGGGGATCCAGTTGCCGGGAGTGGCGGCCCTGGATCGCTGAGGGCCGCGCGGATTCGCTACCACGCCAGGTTAATGATGCAATCCTGGTCGGCCTTTACGCGCACGCGCACATGCAAGGTCTTTCGCGCGGCATCGTAGAACCACCCGCGGTCGGTCATGGCGGCCAATGAAGCCGCCTCGCGGTACTTCACATTCTGGAATCCTACCTCCGCGGGCTTCTCGACGTGGTGTACCACCCATTGGTAATTTCGATCCTTCTTGGCTTCAATCTCCAGCCGCATCGTGTCGGCGGCGGGCGCGGCGTGCACTTGCGAGTAGTCGCCGATGTCGGCTTCCAGCAGGAAGAACTCCGCGCCGAGCTTGGGGAAGTAGTGGAGGTCGATTCCCACGGCGGAATCCAGCGGCACAATCGAGCCGTTGCGCGCGAAGACCGGCAGCGATTTGGTTTTCACCGCGATGGTGCGCTTTCCCTGGAAGACTTCGTTGGTTTCGATGCTCGTCCAAATGCCGCGCGGCAGATAAACCGCGCGCTTGCCGCCGGGTTCGTAGATCGGCGCAACCAGCATCTCGTCGCCCAGCATGAACTCATCGGCGTGGCGCGCGCCTTCCGCATCGTCCGGGAACTGGAAGGGCAGCGGGTGCCATGTGGGGTGGCCGCGGTCGCGGATCTCCAAAGCGTAGACGTCGAAAAAGCTGTCCAACTGTTTGCGGAAATCGCCGATGCCCACCGCGCCGGGCGTCACCTTGGGAACCAGCGAGCCCAGTTGGCGCGCGCGCTCGACCAATTCCGGCGGCGCGTTGGCATAGGGGGTGAGGTCGAATTCGGGCGCGAGCACCGCCGACATGGCGCCATGCACCAGCCGCAAAAGCGAGGCCCGCAACGTGTTCCACGAGCCGAAGCGCTCGGAAGAGACCGGCCACGCCTCCGCCGCCGGGCGCACGGCATTGTGCTCCTCGAGAATTTCCTTCGGCGTGGGGCCGTAGTAGAAGAAGTAGTCGATGCCCGGCGCCACAATCCGGTAGCGGTCCGCCGCCGTGAAATCGAAACGGTACGAGCCAAGGCCGGGGTGATACTCGCCGTACTCCGCCGTCGAGATCAAGAGCGGGACCTCGGCTCGCACCGCCTTGCCGCGCAGACCGAGAACCGGGTCGGTGCTGGGACCCAGCCCATAAAACTCGACGCCGGCCAGCGCCTGGCGGTCCCACGTGACGCCGCCCGCCGCCGGTGCCGGCTCGGATAGATCGCTCATCAGCGGCATTCCATCCACACGGCGCACGTGCAGCAGCACCCCATGCTTCTGAATCGCCACGTCGAGGAATTTCGACCGCAGGCGCACCGTGCCGGGCGCGTCGTCGATCTCCACTTCGACGGGCGCCCGATCCGCCGCCTTCAACTCGGGCAGAAACCCATCCAGCGCGCGGCGGAAGCGGAACGTGCTGGGCGTCAGCCACAGCAACTCGGCGCTGCCGCGGTCCAATTGCAGTTCGATGCGGTTGCCGTGCGGGACGCACGCGAGCAGCGTCGCCACCGCGGCCAGCGCTTGCGCCGGCATCAGAGCAGCGCCATCTCGCGCTGGATCTCGCCCGTTACCCGCGCCTCGCGCTCACCCACGAACATGTCGATCTCGGAGCGGACGCCGAACTTCTCCAGATAGATGCCCGGCTCGATGGAGAAGCACGTCCACGGCGTGACGCGGCGCTCGTCATGGGTTTCCAGATTGTCCATGTTGGCGCCGTTCCCGTGCACTTCCTGGCCGATGGAATGGCCCGTGCGGTGCGTGAAGTACGACCCGTAGCCGCTGCTCTCGATGACGGCGCGCACGGCGTCGTCCACCTCCCAGCCGCACAGTGGGTAGCCGGCGGCGATGGCGCTCTGAACACGCTCGATGCCGGCGTCGCGCGCGCCCGTCACCATAGCGAACACCTTACGCATTTCCTCCGACGGGTTATCGCCGCAGAAGGCGGTCCAGGTGATGTCATAGTAGACTGCGCCGGGGCTCGCGAGCTTGGCCCACATATCCAGCAGCACCCAATCGCCGGTGCGGATGGGCGAGGTGGCCTCTTCGGTGGGCTCGTAGTGCGGGTTGGACGCGTTGGCGTTCACCCCCACGATGGGGCCGTGGTCGGTGACCAGCCCGGCCTTGGCGAACCGCTCGCGCACGAAGCGCTTGACGTCCAACTCCTGGAGCGGCGCGCCGTTGCGGGTGCGCTCGTGGATCAAGGCGAAGGCCTCGGCGCGCACGCGGTCGACGCGCCGGCCGGCTTCCAGGTGCGACTCGAGCGCCTCGGGCGTCCAGCGCGCTTCGAACGCCTGAATCAGTTCCGCCGAGCTGGCCACTTCCACTCCCAGGCTGCGCACCAGCTCGACCGTGCCGGCGTCCACCATGGCCACATACGGGATGGCGCATAGCGGCGAATACTGCATGGCCACGCGCGGCAGCCCCGCAGTGAGGGTGCGCAATCCCTCCACCTGTTCGGTCCATCGGGAGTACGGGATTTTCTCTCCGGGCAGCGCGCCGAGCACGCCCGGCTCGATGCGGTGTACCAGCCCGCGCGGCTCGCCCTGGGCCGGGATCAGGTAATACCAGCGGCGCGTCGGCGCGGCCGTCGGTGCGATGCCGAGCACGCGGTAGGCCAGCGGATCGCGCAGGTGGTGATCGAAGAACAGCCACCCGTCGAGTTTCTGATTGCGAATTTCCCGCTGAATGTTCTCGAGGTTCATAGCTTTGTACCCGCCGCCCTGCCGAATTCTTCTTCCGTGACTCCCTCAATCTCCACAACCTTGGTACGGCTTGTCAAGCCGGTCACAATGCGCACCCGCGCGCGCGGCACGCCCACCAGCTCCGCCAGGAAGCGGACGCACTCATCGTTGGCCTTGCCCTCGACGGGCGGAGCGGTCAAATCCAGCTTCCAGGCATCGCCCAGCCGCCCCGTCACCGCGGAGCGCCGCGCGCGCGGATGCACCTTCACCGTGAAACGCGCCATCGCACCTGTGCCCTTAAGTTGGCCACCCCCGCCGCCGCGCGCGTGTCCACGACGTCGAAGGCCACAGCGTCGTCCAGCCAGTCGTGGCTTGTCCCGTCGGCATTCTGCGTGGCCACGGTGAGCGTGTACTGCTGCGGCGTCAGCCAGCACTCCACTCCGAAATCGACCTCGAGTTCGTCGCCCGGCTGGAAATCGCCCAGGCGCACGCGTTCCAGGCGCGTGTTGGTGCCGTAGACGTCCATTCCGATGCGCGTGCGGATCAGGATTCCCACCATGGGGTCGGACTTCGCCTGGTGGAAGCGCGAGCGTACGCGCACGGTGATGGGCTCGCCACCCGTAACCGCGGTGGCCGCCTCGCCGCGCGCGTTCAGGATCTCGACGCCGAGAATTTCGCTGCTCCCATCGCCATGGCGGAAGCTGGCGTGGATGCGGTCGTCCTTTTTGTTCTTCGACTCCTCTTTCGCCAGCACCAGCCCGATGTAGCGGTTGATGACGTCGTTGGGCGCGCCCTGCGCGGCGATGCGCCCGTTGAGCAGCAGGATGGCGCGGTCGGAGAGCTGTTTGACCAGGCCTAGGTCGTGGGAGACGAACAGCACCGTGATCTTGCGTTCGCGCAGTTCCTGAAATTTGCGCACGCAGCGGTTGGCGAACACGGCATCGCCGACCGCCAGGGCTTCATCCACGACGAGAATCTCGGGATCGACGTGGATGGCGGTCGAGAACGCCAGCCGCACGTACATGCCGCTGGAATACTCTTTCACCGGCCGCCCGATGAACTCGCCGATTTCGGCGAAGCTCTCGATGGATGGCATGGCCTTGTCGATTTCGGCGCGGCTCAGCCCCATGATTTCGCCGTTGAGGTAGACGTTTTCCCGTCCCGTGAATTCCGGGTTGAACCCGGCCCCCAGCTCGAGCAGCGCCGCGATGCGCCCCAGCGTCACCACGCGCCCCGAGGTAGGTTGCAGGATGCCGCAGACAATTTGCAGCAGGGTGCTCTTGCCGCACCCATTCGGCCCCACGAGGCCCAACGTCTCGCCCTTCTCGACCTGGAACCCGATATCGCGCAGCGCCCAAAAATCGGTATGCCGCGCCCGGGCACGCGGCAGCAGTTCGCGCAACCGGTCCGCCGGTCGGCGGTACAAGCGATACAGCTTCGAGACGTTCTGAAGGAGGACCAAATCTGATTCTACTGAAGATGGGGCAGGGAAGACTCGTCCCCGCCCGACTCAGACCTTGCCTTCGGTGGCTGTAGCCTTTTGGTGTGCTTTCTTCTGCCGGCGCGGCAAACGGGACTTGTCCTTCTTCTGCAGTTTCGGTATCTTCGTCGACTTCGTCTGTGGTGGAGCTGGAGCGGCTTCCGCCGGCGGTGCTTTCTTGGCTGGAGCGGCGTTGGTTTCCGGTTCGACGGGCTTCTTGCGCTCTTTGGGCTTCTTTTCATCTGCCATAATTTCCTCGAAATGGCGTTAGCACGCCTGCGGCTATGATAATCCACTTTAGAACATGAAAGACCCGTGGCGGTCCGGTGGCCGGATCCTACTCGTCCCTTAACGCCACTGCCGGGTCTATGCGCGTGGCGCGCAACGCCGGGAACCAGCAGGCCAGAATCGCCACCAGCGTCAGAATCGAAGGCACCAGCACGAAGGTCGCGGCGTCGCGCGGACCGATCACGAACAACATGCTGGCCACCCAGCGGGAGCCGATCAGCGCAATCGCCAGGCCGGCGACCACGCCCATCGCCACCAGCCGGATGCCCTCCCTCAGAATCATGGTCTGCACCTCGGCCGGAGTTGCGCCCAGTGCCATGCGCACGCCGATTTCCCGCACGCGCCGGTTGACCGAATAGGAGACCACGCCATAGATTCCAATCGCCGCGAGCACCAGCGCCAAGGCTCCAAACACGCCCAGCAGGCCCGCGGAAAGCCGTTGCGCCCACAGCGACTCGCGAATGATGCCGCCAATGCTTTCGGATTGCAGCAGGAGGTTGCGGTCGAGCGATTGCACCTCGCGGCGCACGGCGGCCGAAACGGCTTCGGGGTCGCCCTCGGTGCGCACGTACAGGACGGCGGTGGGGAAATAATACTGGATCAGCGAGCCGTAAACGAGCGCCTGGGGCCGTTCGCCAATGGCCTGATAGTTGGCGTTGCGCGCCACTCCCACCACTTCCGCCGGCGCATTGTCGCCGAAGAACCGGATGCGCTTTCCAACAGGGTTCTCGCCCGGCCAATAGGCCATGGCGGCGGCTTCATTGACAATGACCACGCGCGGAGTGGCAACCGTGTCCAGCGGACTGAAGTCCCGGCCGCGCAGGATCGGAATCGCGATCGTGCGAAGGTATCCGGGCCATACCACGCTCATCAAGGTGAAACGGCCTTTTCCGGCGGCGGTGTCTTCCTGGCCTTCCAATAGAACGGTTCGCGCCAGTGAAACGTGGAATGGCACATCCTTCGCCAGGGTGGCCGAAACCACGCCGGGAACGGCGGCGGCCCGCTCCAGCGCTTGCCGCTCAAATTCGCGCCCGCGGCCCTCGTTGTACCCCTGGTCGCCCACGTTGAAAGCCACCACGCCGAGCCGGGCGGCGTCGAAGCCCGGATCGATGCGGCCGGCATTCCACAGGCTCCGCACGAACAGTCCCGCGCCCACCAGGGCAACCACCGAGAGCGCCACCTGGGCCATCACCAGCACCGAGCGCGTACGCCGGCCTTTCAAGGACGAGTCGGCCTGCCCAGTGCGCTCTTTGAGATCGCTGGCCAAATCGCCGCTGGTAGCGCGCAGCGCGGGGACCAGCCCGAAGAGAATACCCGTCAATAGCGAAATCGCCAGGGTGTAGGAGAGCACCCGGCCATCCAGATCGAGATGCACGCCGGCATAAGTGAACATGGGCGGACGCATCGACCACAGGATGTCTCGCGCCCACCGCGCAAACACCAGACCGGCAGCGCCGCCCAGCAGGGCTAGGAGCGTGCTTTCCGTGAGGAGCTGGCGGACCAGGCGCCAGCGGCTCGCTCCCAGCGCCAGGCGAAGCGTGATTTCCTTGCCGCGCCCGGCAGCGCGCGCCAGCAGAAGATTTGCCACGTTGGCGCAGGCGATCAATAAAACCAGCGCCGAAATGCTCATGAGTACGGTCCCGGCGCTGGTGACCACCGGCCGGATCTTGGGGCTGATGGCGGCTTCGGCGACGGACGTGAGCTTGACGCGCCGCCCCTGGTTGTCCTCGGGGTACTGCCGCTCCAGGTCTTGCGCGATGCTCTCGATGCCGGCTTCGGCCTGCTGAAGGCTCACGCCGGGTTTCAGCCTCCCAACCACCGAGAACAATAAGAACCGCCGCTGGTTGACCCAGGCCGCGTTGGGATACGCCTGTGCGTACATCATCATGGGCACCCAGACATCCGCGGCGGTCAGCTCATTGAGGCCCTGAAAAGCCGGCGGCGCCACGCCCACAATGCTGAATGCGCGGCCGTTGAGGCTGATGGTCCGGGCGGTCACCCGCGGGTCCCGGCCAAACTGCCTGGTCCAAAGCCCGTAACCGATCACCGCCACGGGGTATGCGCCCGGACTGGCATCCTCCTCGGGAAGAAAGCCGCGGCCCACCACGGGGTTCACGCCGAGCGCCGCGAAATAGTTGCCGGAGACGATTTGTCCCGTGACCAGTTGCGGCGAGCCGAAACCCGTCAGGTTCAGGGTGACGGCGGAGTAGAGGAGCAGGGAAGAGAAGACTTGGTTGTGGTCCCGATAGTCCTGGTAATTCGGGTAGGAACAGGGCCAGACGCCAGGGTTGCGCGCGTCGAGCGTACCGACGGCGGCCAGCCGCTCGGGCGCCTCGACGGGCAGAGGCCGCAACAGCACGGCGTTGAGGAGCGTGAAGATGGTGGTATTCGCCCCGATGCCGAGGGCGAGCGAAAGCACGGCGGCAATGGTGAAGCCGCGAGCTTTCCCTAACGCCCGTAGGCTGAACCGCAGATCTTCAAAGGCCCCTGTCATCCAGCTTGCACAGTATACAACACGGCGCGATTGCCGGCGTTGTAACCTTGAATTATGCAGTTTTTTGTCTGTTTCAAGTATGAAATTAGAATAACCACTGTAATATTCAGATGTCAGGCACCTTACGATTTACATGGCTGACTCATGGCCGTTTTGGGGGATCCGTCGCTCCATGCTCGAACGCGGCCAGGGCGGTGGTTTTCAACCACCTTCCGGCTTGCGCTGTTCCGTGTAACTAATTGATATCAAACGAAATCCCGTTTGGCATTTGCGTTGCCATAGAGGCAGTGTAGTTCCGGAGGCTTTGCCATGAAACGCATACGGCTCTTAGCTCTGACGGGTGCTGCGCTGCTGTCGGCCGGAGTTTTCGCCCCCGTCCGTGCGCAGGATCCGGACGACCTCAAGCGCGGGGTAGCTCGCATCAGTTTAATGAATGGCGAAGTTTCGGTGCGCCGCGGCGATTCCGCAGATTGGGTGGCAGGCGTGGTCAACGCTCCGTTGCTCACCGCCGATCAGATTACCACGGGGCCGAATTCCCGCGCGGAAGTGCAGTTCGACTCCGCCAACATGCTGCGTATGGGTGGCAACGCCGAGATCCATCTGGTCCAGTTGGAGGACCGCCGCTATCAACTGGAGCTGGCGCGCGGCGTGGTAACCTTCCGGGTTCTACGGGCTTCCGATGCCAATGTTGAAGTGGATACTCCAAGCGTTTCGGTACGGCCTTCGAGACAAGGAACTTATCGTATTACGGTGAAGGATACAGGCGAGACCGAAGTCACCGTCAGGGCAGGGGATGTCGAGGTCTTCACGCCCCACGGTTCACAGTGGGTCAATACCGGCCAGACCATGCTGGCTCGCGGCACGACTGCCGATCCCGAGTTCCAGATCGTAGCGGCCATTGCCCCCGACGATTGGGACCGATGGAATGACACCCGCGACGGTGCGTTGACCCGTTCCGTCAGCCCCCGTTATGTGGGGCCGGGCGTATATGGCACCGAGGATCTGGATCAGAGCGGCACCTGGGGCAATGACGCCGACTATGGCAATGTTTGGCGGCCTGCAGTGGACCCTGGGTGGGCTCCTTATCAATGCGGCCGCTGGGTCTGGGAGGATTGGTATGGTTGGACATGGGTAGGCTGTGAGGCCTGGGGTTGGGCTCCCTACCATTACGGCCGCTGGTTCTGGCGCACGGGTTTCGGGTGGGGCTGGTATCCGGGATTGATGGGCAGTCGGCACTACTGGTCACCGGCGCTGGTGGGCTTCTTCGGATTCGGCGGTGGGGGCTTCGGCTTGGGATTCGGATTCGGCAACATCGGTTGGGTGCCTCTGGCGCCGTATGAGATGTTCCATCCGTGGTGGGGCCGCGGCTATTACGGCGGGCTCAACCGAGGCATGAATATTACCAATGGAAACCTAACAAGCGTCTACAGAAACGCGCGTGCGGCCAATGGTGTTTCTGGAGTGAGCGGAGCCGATTTCCGGGCCGGACGGTTCAGTAATATAGGTCGTTTCTCGGGCAGCCAGATCGGCCAGGCCGGCTTGGTTCGCGGGGCCATGCCGATCACGCCGTCGAGCGCCAACCTGCGCTTTTCGGACCGCGCGGTGACCAATGCTCCGCGGTCGAGTGGCAACACGCGTTTCTTCTCCCATCAGCAGGCCAGTCCGGCAGCGCGGGTGCCGTTCGCCCAGCAGCAACGTGCCATGGAGCGGTCAGCCACCGGCACGCCTAACCGTTCGACGGCTGCCGCTCCAGGTGCGGGCCAAGCCGCGCCTGCGCAGAACGCAGGGCGCTCGCAACAGACCCAGGCCGGGGCAGCGCCGCGCAGCAGCCAGAATGAGGCGGCCGGCGGATGGCGGCGGTTCGGCGAACCGGGCGGCAGCCAGCAAGCGTCGCGCAGCCAACCGGCGCCACAGAACAATCGCGGCTGGACGGGATTCGGCAATCCGGGTTCATCCAGCGGCGCTCCCCGGCAGCAATACTCCCAGCCTCAGTCGGGATACCGATACAGCGCGCCGCAGTCTTTGCGGATTGCGCCTCCGGTAGTCCAGCAGCGGTCCGGCGGCGGGAGCTACAGCGCTCCACGCAGCTATTCCGGCGGTGGCAGTGCCAGCCGGCCCTCAGGCGGAGGTGGTGCGAGCCACTCGTCGGGCGGCGGAAGCAGCAGCAGGGGAGGCGGCCGCCGGTAAGAGTTTCCATCGCGGAAAGTGTCAGTTTCTTCCCTAGGCCCGGTCCTGATTCAGCGGGGACCGGGCCCTTTTTTCGGCCCAAACTAAAGTTTACATAATATCCGTTATGGGAAGTAATATCAACTCCGGATTCAGCCCCACGGCGCGATAGGCCTCCAGCAGCGCGCCTTCGGCCGGTCCGTGCCTGGGCGGTCCGCAACGGTTCCCCGGCTCCAGTTCCGCCAGCGTTCGGAAGCGCTCCAAAACGGTGCTGCTGTGGAACACGCCTCCGATGTATGCCACGTCCACCGGGGCGCCGGGCTTCCACAATTGAGAACGGACTGCCGCCACCAGCATGGCGAGCTCGATGGCGGCACTGTTCAGGATGACCATCGCCACGGCGTCCCCCTCGGCCGCGGCCGCATCGGCCATTGGCGCCAGCGCGGCCACGCGCGACCGTGGCCATTCGGCAGTGTAAAAGAGGTGCAGCACCTGGTTGGCATTCCGCGACCCGGTGGCGTCCAGCAATGTCTGGCGCAAGCTGGTAGGCGGTCCCCAGCCTTCCTCCATGCGAAGCGCGGCGCGCAGTGCCTGGCGGGCAATGTCGAATCCCGATCCCTCGTCGCCGAAGACGTAACCCCAGCCGCCAGTGCGCGCTGTCCGGCCGTCGGCGTCGCGGCCGAAGGCAATCGAGCCGGTGCCGGCGATCGCGGCAATTCCCTGCCCCGTGGCGGTGGCTCCGGAGAGCGCGATAGCGGCATCGGTGGTTACCATCAAGTGTTCGGCGCGCAGCGTGCCGGCCAGGACCGCCTGCTTGTCTTCCGGACCGCCGCTCATGCCGAAGCACGCGGATTCGAAACGCACAGTGGCGGCGTCAAGCCCTGCTCGCGCGCAGGCGGCATGGAGACCGTCGTTCACGGCGCGCTTGAATCTGGCGCGGCCTTCCTCAGCGCCGGCGTGGTTGCATGGGCCGGCCTCCCCGGCGCCCAGAACGCGGCCGCTCTCGTCACCGATCAGCACGGTGGTGCTGGATTGTCCACCGTCCACTCCCAGAAACAGTCTCATGGCAGTCGATAGAGCCTCGCTCCTTATATATTCGCCCACTTGGCTGATGCCCCATAGGCCGGCATTGCGCCGAAGGTCGTCGGCGCCGAATTCGCCGTCGAAGACCAGCACGCAATCGATGCCGCGGTGCTTCAGTTCCTCCGCCGCGGCGGAGTGTTGGCCAAACGCGAAGGCCCAACTGGCTTGCGGCGCCATCTGGTTAAAGAAGTACAGGATGAAATATAGGCTAAATGAAAGCAATAGAACACAGTTCGTGACTGTCAGAAAATCACTAAGCCAAGGCCACGGTGAACAACGCACCGAACAGGATCGATAGCGCCTGCAAGATGGGATTGTAGCAGTGGGCAGGAAGACAGGGGCGGCCGGGTTCGGCGCCGGCCGCCTGGGTTGGTGGGATGCCTGGGGATCAGCTCTTCCTGGCTGGATGTTCGACTACGAGGTTGTTGGTGACGGGTCCAAAACTCAAGCCGGATGCCGCGCGCATCCCGGCGATCTGCTTTTCCATGTCGCTATTGACCATGCCCGTGAGCGTCACGTGCCCGTTCTCCACGATGATGTGAATGGCCGGAACCGCCGCTAACGCATAGCGCGACAGGCTGGGATCGCGGTAGATGGCGTTGGCCACCTGCACGCGCAGCCGGTCATCCATGGATGACAACGGCAGAATCTTGATCTCGTTGGTGACGCTGGCCACGCCCGGGACTTTCTGAACCAAGCGCTCGATATCCTGCTTCTTGTAAGGCTGGTTTACCGCCCCCTCCAGGTCGACGTTGCCGTTGACCACACGGAAACTGACGTCGTCCCAAATGCTGTAGTGGGGGTACATCAAAACTTCGTGACGCACGTTGCCGACGATGTCGGAATCGCTTTGGGGCAGGTTGGCGCTCCCCTTGGTGGAGGCAACCGCGGTGTCCGCCAGGAGGGCCGCCGCCATCAGAAACCGCCCCAGCATTCTGGTTTTCATTTGTTTTTCCCTCCTGCCTGATACAACGTAAGCGGGGGCGGCTAGGTGTCATCGATTTTGTAAAAAGTCGGTAATGGAACCCGATCAGGTCCGCGCCCAGCATGCCGTCGAGCAGCTCGCACTGCCACGGACAAATGCCGAAAGCCTCCGGATTAGGCCAGGGAATGTGCCAGAAGATCGCAACGCGCGCGTCGGGCCGGCGTTCCTTGACCAGGCGCGGCAGCAGGGCGAAATGATAATCCTGGACGAGCACCACCGGTTCCTTTTCACCGCTCATTTCGTCCAGCAGCACAGCGGCGAATTTCCGATTCACCGCCTGGTAGTATTCCCAGTCCTCGGTGCGAAAAACGGGCCGCGTGTGCGCGATGTGGCAGAGCGGCCAGATTCCCTCGTTGGCGAAGCCGAAATAGAACCCCTGCTCTTCCTCTTTACCGAGCCAGACGCGGCGGAGCGTGTACTGGGGATGATCCGGCGGGACGCGGAGGCGGGCTTCCTGTTCGGCGGTGGCGCGAGCCGCATTCAGGCTGGTCGCCAGGTGCGCCATTTCGCTGGTCAACGGCTGGAAGATCTTTTCTTTGGGCGGCTTGCCGCCGGCGGAGGCGTTGCCAGTCCTCGATCGCGCAACCATTGTGCCATGTGACGTAGGGGCCTTCCCAGACTCCAGCGAACGATGAGGAGAGTAAGGGCGACGATCAGCAGCGTTTGCGCCACACTGGTAAGCGCGTGCCGCCACACCGACGTTCCTATGAAAGCGACGTCGTGAATGATGCCAATCGCTCCGAGCATGCGCCCATCGGCGTCGAGCGGCGTCACGAGAATGTGCATGGGCTCGCCGGCCAACCGGAAGAACTCCTCGCAGCTTCGTTCCGAGGTATGGCGCGGGTGACGGCGGCGGGAGTTGCGGCGAGGCGCGATGCCAGACCGGGGGTGATGGCGACGGGTTTTCCGTGGGCATCGTAGACGGCCATGCCTGCCAGGCGGGCATGCTTTTGAAACTGGTCGGTCAGGGCCTGAAGATCAACCGAAGAACCCCTCGCGAGCATCTGTGCAACGGGCTTGCGTTGACTTTCGACCAATACCAGCGCTTGCCGTTGGACCTGTTCCGTGAGACCATGCATCTCCGCCTCGGCCTGGTAGATGGCGAAGACCGTGGTAATGGCGGCCACACCACGGAACAAAGAGAGCATCAAGCGGCCACTCAGGTGCATACGGTCCCTCCAAACGCATACGTCGTTTCCCCAACTGAGGATTGGGTAAGGACGTTACACGTATTATCGCAGCAAAGTCGATGCCAATAGAGCCGCGGCGGGCCAAGACTGCGGCAGGCGCGGCGGCTATCGGTAGATCTTTCTGGGGGTGTGGAGTGTCGCTAATCCTTTTTACCGGGCGGAACGGCCTTTGGCCGGTGTATTCTGGAGGGGGGAACTCGGAGGAGCAGGCACGCCTCGAAATGCCTAACCACATGGCCAGGATCCTGGTCGTCGATGACGAGGTCAACCAGCGCTCCGCCCTCGGCAGCGTAGTCACCCGCTGGGGGTACCAGGTGGAAACCGCCTCCGACGGCGTTGAAGCGCTGGTCAAGCTCAAGGACTTCGAGGCCGACGTCGTGATCACTGACCTCAACATGCCCAACCTCGANNGGAGCGTTCTGGTTCATCGAAAAACCCCTACAGCCGCAAGCGCTGAAGATGATCGTGGAGCGGGCGCTCGACCGCCGGCGACTGGCCACGCACGCCGGGCGTCTGGAACGCGAACTGGCTTCGCGCGGGGTTCTGGGCGACCTGATCGGCGAATCGGCCTCCATGCAGGAAATCTTCGCCCTGCTGCAGCAGGCGGCGCCCACCAAGGCCACCATCCTGATCACCGGCGAAAGCGGCACCGGCAAGGAGATCGTGGCGCGCGCCATTCACCAGATCAGCCCCCGCCGTTCCGGTCCATTCTTCGCCGTCAATTGCGCCGCCATGCCGGAGTCACTCATCGAGAGCGAGCTCTTTGGCCACGAAAAGGGCGCCTTTACCGGAGCGGTGGAGCGGCGCGCCGGATGCTTCGAACTGGCCCGCGGCGGCACGCTTCTGCTCGACGAAATCGGCGACATGCCGGTGAACACGCAGGCCAAGGTGCTCCGCATCCTGGAGGATTGCCGGGTGCGCCGCCTGGGGTCGGCGCACGAGATCGAGCTGGATGTCCGCGTGCTCGCCTCCACCAACAAGAACCTGAGCGACGTCATCGCCAAAGGCACGTTTCGCGAAGACCTTTTCTTCCGCCTCAACGTCTTCGAGGTTCACCTGCCGCCGCTGCGGGAAAGGAAAGAGGATATCCCGCTGCTGGTGCGCGAGCTGCTGTCGGGTCTGAACCGGAAACACGATTGCCGCGTGACCGAAGTTTCGCCCGAGGTGCTGGCGATTTTCGACCGCTACGATTGGCCTGGCAACGTACGGGAGTTGCGCAACCTGCTGGAGCGCGCGGTGATTCTGGGGGGCAGCGGATCGGTGATGTCCAGCCACCTGCCGCGCGGTTTCTCCGGGCGTCCGGACACGCCGCAGCGCACGCCCGAGGCGCCGGTTGTGCTCGAGCCCGGCATGACCGTGGACGAGGCGGAGCGCGCCCTCATCGAGCTCACGTTGCGCCACACCAACAACAACCGTACGCGCACCGCGGAGATCCTGGGCATCAGCACCAAGACTCTGTTCAATAAGCTGAAGGAGTACGGCGCAAGCGAATGACACTGCGGGCACGGCTGTTATCGCTGACTTTATCGATGGTAGCGGTGGTAGTGTTGACTCTGGTTGCGCTCAACGTCAACGGCCTGGTGGCGACGTGGCTGGATGTCGCGCTGGAGCGCTCCGAAAACGCCGGGCGGCAAGTTCAGTCGTTCATGCTGCGGCGCATCGAAGCGCGCGCCGCTGAGGTGCAGGGGACGCCCGGTATGCTGGCCGACACCAAGCGCATCTGGTCGCGCATCGTCGCCGAGGACGCCGATCTGAGCGCCCTGCTCGAACAGACCATGGCGCAATCAAGATCCATCGTGGAGATTGACGTCGCCGGTGAGGATGGCATGATCCTCGCCTCTTCCAGCCCCCTGCGGCGGGGCACGGCCATGATCGCCAAACAGGATCTGCGCCGCCTGCGGGAGGCGAGTCCGGTGGGCCGTATCACCGCCATCCTTTCTTCACACGACGATTACGAGACTCGTGTGCCATTGGGCGTCGCGGGCCAGAAGACGTCGGTGTTCACCATCCAGATTCTGGTCTCGCCGGTGCTGCTGCGCGCCGCCACCCTGCCGGAGTTGCGCAATGTCGGCATCGCGTCGGGAGTGGCGCTGGCGCTGGCGTTCTTCCTCGCCTACTGGTCCGCCAGCCTGGCTCTGCGGCCGCTGGCCCGCATCAGCCACTTGATCGACGGCATCGTCAGCGGCAAGATGCCGGCGCCATCTCCAGAACCCCGTGAGGACCGGGAACTGGCCGCCATCGAATCGAAGCTGAGCCTGTTGGGCGAGCGCTTCCGCGACGCCCGCGAAGACGCCAGCCAGTTGCGCAGCAACCTGGAAGGCGCGCTGGCAAAACTCGACGCCGGGACGCGCCGCCACATCGAGGGCCAGATCGCGCTGGCCCGCCGCCTCACCGCCATCAACAGCCTGACCGAGCGTGTGGCGCATGAAATCAAGAATCCGCTCAACTCCATCGCCTTGCGCCTCGAGATGCTGCGCTCCCAGGTGGCCGGGGAGGAGTCGGGAACCGAATCCGAGATCGCGATTTTGTCGGAAGAGGTCACCCGTCTGGATCGCGTGGTTCGCACCTTCCTGGACTTCAGCCGCCCGGTGGAAATGGCGCTGCAAGACGTCGACCTCGCCGAGGTGGTGGCGGAAATCGTGCACCTGCTCGAACCGGAGGCGGAGCGCGGCGGCATCCGCATGCGCTACGCCCGCCCGTCCACCGCCGTGGTGGTGAATGGAGACTCGGGCCTGTTGCGCCAGGCGGTGATGAACGTTGCGGTGAACGCCATTGAGGCCATGGCCGGCGGCGGGAGCCTCACCTTCGAGATCGCCGCGAATCCGGAAACCTGCACCCTCGCCATCACCGATACTGGTCCCGGTATCCCGCCGGAGAGCCGCGAGAAGATCTTCCAGCTTTACTACACCACCAAGTCTCATGGCAGCGGAATGGGACTCGCCATGACGTTCCGCGCGGTGCAGCTCCACGGAGGGACAATCGAGATTGAGAGCGAGGTGGGGCGTGGTACCACTTTTCGTCTCACCCTGCCTCTGACCGGAATGGACAGGACCGCATGAGACTCGCCACCGTTCTACTAACTATTGTCCTGAGCCTGGGCTTGAGCGGATGCTGGTTCGGAAGGAAGGCCACAGCCATCCCGCCGCCTCCCGCTCCGCAACCAAAGCAGGCCCCGCCGGTGCAGCCGCCGGCGCAGAAGCCGCTGGAGCAGAAGCCGCTGGAGCAGAAGCCGCTGCCCACGCCCCCGCCGTCTGAAATCCAAGAGCCTGCGCAGATAACCCTGCCTGCACCCCAAAAGACACCACCCTCGCGGCCCGCCGCCAAAAAGAAGAAGACTCCGCCCGCGCCCACCCCACCGCAGCCCCCTCAGCCGGTGGAGCAGCCGCAAGTGCAGCCATCGCCGCCGTCGCCGCAACTCGGCGAGATCCTTTCGGACGCAGAGCGCCACCAATACGAAGCCGAGTACGCCCAGAGTCTCTCGCGTGCCCGGTCGGCCCTGCAGCAAGTGTCGGGCAAATCGCTCAGTCCAACGCAGAGGGAAACTGTGGAACGGATCAAGACATTCATCCAGCAAGCGGAAGAATCGAAGGGGAGAGACCTGGCTACGGCGCTGAAACTGGTGCGGAGGGCCGACGTGCTCGGGCAGGACCTGCTGAAGGACTTCCAGTAAATGACAGGCGAGGTGGTTTCTGTCGAAGCCACCTCGCCCGGGGGCATGGCGCTGTCTTGAAAGCGGCCGCCCCTAGCTCGCCGATTTCGGTGGAGCGGGAGCCCCGCGACTCCCGCTCCACCATCCCCTACGTCATCCCCTCGATCCCCTCCGAACCTGTTACTGGAGGCTGCTGGTGTTGCGCGGAACCATGACTTTCGGGGTTGCCAGGTAGCCAGTCACTTTGTCCTTCTTCACTTCGTTGACCACCAACTCGTAGGGCTGACGGGCCCGCGAGGTGTAGAATTGTACCGGCTCGTTGATGCTCTTGTCGCGCTTCTCCACCAGCTTGTCGTCGGCCAGGACGTCCACTGTGTAGCGATTGCGCTTAGAGTCGGCCTTCTTGAGCACCACCTGGATGTCGCCCACCTTCTGCATGCCGGCCATCTTGCCAATGGTGAATTCGTAGATGTTCCGATCGCCAAGGTCGCGCAGGTACCGGATTTGCGTCGAGTTGGTGGCGATCAGGCCGCTCATCACGCCCAGGTCGCCTTTCGTTCGCTGGAGTTCGCCCCGCGTCGCCTCGATGTTCGAGTTGGCCGAGGCCACATCAGATCTGACCGTGCCGACTTCCGTGGAAATGCCATTCAGCTTACCGTCCAGCTTGGTGGTTGTCTCATTGGTGGACTCCTTCACCTGGTTCAACTCGGCCGAAAGCTGTTCGCCCTGCTGTTTCTGCTGCTGCGTGATGCGACCGGCCAGAAGGTCGGTGTGCTTCCTGACTGAGGCCTGCGCCTTAGCCACGGCCGAACTGGTGTCCTGGCGCGAGCTGGCGAGGTCCGTGCGCACCGCGTTGAGCGCCGATTGCAGTTCGGAATCCGATTGTGACAGGCTCGAGCGGAACGCCGCATTATCATGCTGGAATGCGACAACCTGGCGCCGGAGACCTTCAGTTTGGGCGTTCTCATAAAAAAAGGAGAAACCGCCGACAGCCAAGATTGCGACCGCGAGAACCGGCGTCCAAGGAAACGTGCGGGGCCTTTCGGTCCCATTGGTTTGATTGATTTCGTCATTCATGGGAGCACCTCCTCCGCCGTACAAGAGAGCAAGCCCCACCTTTTGTTCTCAGAGCCGGCCGAAGGAAGACTGATTTCGATAGTCCCCGTGGTCTGGTTTTCTTCGAAGTCTCCAGGGTGGTAGAATTTACCGGCTCCCGAGGACTGAGATACATGGCGCTAGACTGGCGTTCGGCGCGCGCCGGATACACGGAAGCAGATCTGGAAGGAGTCGCTACCCCTGGTCGCCGCCTACCCGATCACCGGTTGTGGTCTCGGCGCCTACGAGTCCTGCTTCCTGGCTTATAAGAAGGTCGCCCCCGGGTATACCGTCGATTTCGCCCACAATGACTATCTGCACGTGATGGCCGAGTTCGGCCTCCCGGCCTTCGCTCTGCTCCTGACTCTCACGGCCCTGGCCCGCGACTTGCAGTGCGCATGCACGCTTGCACTGACGAAAAACGCCCGCCGCGGACAGGTGAAAGAAGCAGACCAAGGAATGTATCGTGGCCCATCCGGAAACTAATGATAGATGTCATGCCCTCGATAGCCCCCGCGGCGGCAGACGGACCCCGAAGCTTACCGCCGCAGCAGCCCGATCTTCTTCGCCGAAGGGCTTGAAGGGCGCGCTCCTCATCTGCCACGGCATGGTGGATACCAACGTCGGGTTCCAGGACACCGTCCGCCTGATGCAGCGCCTCATCGAATTACGCAAGGAGAACTGGTCGGTGGCGCCGTACCCGGTGGAAGACCACACTTTCGTGCAGGCCAGTAGTTGGGCCGACGAATACAAGCGCATCCTGAAACTCTTCGAGACGAATTTGAAGTAGGTCAGGCCGCCACCGGGGCCTCCACGCATTCCGCTTCCCAGGGAGGCTTGGCGGCAATGGCCTCTTGAACCCGGCCCACAAACAGAGTCACGTCGTCGTGCGGCGGCGCGCCGCCGGCGAATGCTTCCGCGGTTTGCATCACGCCCTCCACGATGTCGCGGGCGCGTTGATCGGAGCGGTCCTCCACCGTTTTCAGGAACCGCGGCCAGCCCCATTCCTCGCCCGACGGGTTGGTGGTTTCACACAATCCATCCGTGTAAGCCACCAATGCATCGCCGGGTTTGAGCGAGACCACACCCTCGCGATACGACGATTCCCGCAGCAGGCCGATCACCGGACCGCCCGGCTCCAGAAAGTCTGTCTGGAAATGTGTGCCGTTCTTGCGCAATACGAAAGGCGGTTCGTGCCCTGCGTTGACGTAGTGAAGCCGACCGCTCGATGGATCGTATTCTCCGACAAACAGCGTCGCGTAGCAGTTGTCCGGAGAGACCTCGGAGAAGAGCTTGTCGATGGTCCGCACCAAGGCCTTGAGACTAAAGTTCCGCACGAAACGCAAGGCGCGGATCATGCTGTGCAGGGATGAGGTCAGCAGCACGGGAGGCACCCCTTTGCCGCAGACGTCGCCTACCGCCAAGCCCAGATTCCCGTCGTTCATCTCGAAGTAGTCGATGTAGTCGGCGCTCACGCCGCGCGCCGGGCGCCAGTCGCCGAAATAGTCCAGCCCGGGGATGACCGGGTGTACCGTGGGAAAGATCCGCTCCCGCAATGTGGTGGGTGTCATCAGCATTAATCTCGCTTCATCTTGACTGACGGTCGAAACTCCCAAAAGGACGCAGAAATTAACAAATATTTACATGCCGGAAGAAATTGAAAAATAAAGCACATAGTGCCAAAATTTCACATCCACGCCGGGGCTGTTTTCGTCGTCACTTGTGGTCACCCGTCGTCACCAAAGGTGCATGCGGTCGCATCCGATACAATACCCAGATGCTACCTCGCCGTAATTTCCTCACGGCCTCTCGCCCTGGCCACCAGGCTCTTCGCCGCGCCCAAGGATTCCAAGACGCCGAATCCCGAACTCGAAAAACTCGGTGCCGTGGCGCTCGCGGAAGCCAACAATTCAAAGCCACCTATGCAGATGTCCGCATCGTCCGGATCAGCGACCAGCGCATCGGGCTACGCCTCTCTCCCGAACGCGGCACAGGCAAGACCCTCGCCGTGCCCAACGTCACCGAGGATTCCAACTTCGGCTCCGGCGTCCGCGTGATCGTCAACGGCGCATGGGGCTTCGCTTCGTCGCCCATCGTGACCCCGGAGGAGATCGCGCGTGTCACCGGCGAAGCCGTCATCATCGCCAAGGCCATGGCCAGTTCGCTATACCGCATGATGGCCCAGCGCATCGGTCGAGAGTATACCCACTCCCAGACCAAAACCGTTTTCCGCAATTTGCTGGATCTGTCAGGCAAAGTGGAGGTCACGGCCACCTCGGTCGTGGTGACCCTGGACAAGCGCGCTCACAGTCCCTATCTGGTCGCCTCTGGTCTGGCCGATCAGCCTACATCGATGCCTTGGTTCGGCGACAAGAAGCTGATCATCCAATTTGCCTGAGTCGTGACCTCGTCGCCAAACACGCCAATCGTGTTAAGTGAATTATTAGGCGTGGAAATCGAGGCTAGACTAAGTGATGGGAAAGAAGGGCTTATTCTTCTGGATCGGCGGTCAATCGGGTTGCCGGGGTTGCCGGAAGCGGGGCTTGTGCGTGTCCATCGGTGCCCGATTCACGGAGGCTAGCGCGTGTAGCACGGTGCTACGTGGTTGAGGACGTAAATTCTTCCCGAAAAGTGGTTGAGGGAGTAAATTCTTCCCGAAGAAAATGCTCGCCGGATTGTGAGCCGGCGCCTGCGGGAGTCAGCAACTGAAAGAAAAGAAAGACGTACAAACGAGTGGCCAGCTCCGTGCTCCAAAACTCAGCAGGAGGTACGGAACGATGAAACTGAAACTCATGATACTTTCCACTGGGGCCGCTCTCCTGATGAGTCCCATGTGGGCGCAAGAACAACAGAAGTCCCCGACAACTGCCGGGCAGTCGCAGGAGAGCAGCATGAAGACATGGAAAGGCACTTTGCACGATGCCGATTGCCAAACTGCTACTCCGCAGGAGAAGTGCGAAATAACGTCCAGCACCCTGACGTTTGGCTTCATGACGGCTGATGGTAAGAGCTACGCTAAGCTCGACAGTGACGGCAACACGAAGGTTCGTACGGCACTGCAGGCGTACAAGGGTCTAGTGACTGGTGCAGTCAAGGTTTCGATTACCGGATCGATTGACGGAGAAATGATCAAGGTCGGCTCGGTTCAAATCCTGTGACCCCGCAAGAGTTCATTTCTCGCACAGGCAGGAGGTCTACGCGGCCTCCTGCTTTCCTTTTCCCTCCGGAGGCTTCATGTGGACCAAGGACAGCCTGCTCGATCTGATCCACTCCAAGCTGGGCGACTACAAGTTCATTCTCGTCTCGAATCGGGAACCCTATGTCCACCGGCGTACTCCGAATGGCATCGAAGTCGAACAACCGGCCAGCGGACTGACCGTTGCACTCGATCCGATCATGCGCGCTTGCGGCGGAACCTGGGTTGCGAATGGGAGCGGCAGCGCAGACCGCGAAACGGTTGATGAGAAGGATCGAATCGGGGTCCCGCCCGAAGACCCACACTATACGTTGAGTCGTGTTTGGTTAACGCCACTGCAGGAAGAGCGCTACTACTACGGCCTTGCAAACCGGGCGCTCTGGCCGCTTTGTCACATCGTGTTTACACGTCCCGTGTTCCGCCCTGAAGACTGGCAGGCTTACCGTGAGGTCAACGACCTGTTCGCGCGCGCCGTCCTGGAAGAAGCCGGCGAGGAGCCTGCCTTCGTATTCATTCAGGACTTTCACTTCGCACTGCTGCCGCGCATGTTGAAGGAGCGCAATCCCCCAATCTGATCGTCGCGCAGTTCTGGCATATCCCCTGGCCCAATCCGGAAGTGCTGCGTGGTTTTCCCTGGAAAGAGGAACTGCTCGACGGCCTGCTGGGCAATGATCTGCTCGGGTTCGATCTGCGCTATCACTGCCAGAATTTTCTCGACACAGTAGACCGCATTCTGGAAGCGAAGGTCGATCGCGAGTTGTACGAGATCACGCGCGGAGGCAAGTCGACTGAGGTGCGGCCATTCCCGATCAGTATCGATTTTGAAGAGCAGGATAACCTGGCACGAAGCGACGCGACACTCAAAGAGATGGATCGCTGGCGCACGCAACTGGGACTGCGCGGCGATGAGATTATTGGCATCGGAATTGACCGGATCGATTACACGAAAGGGATTTCTGAAAGGCTGCGCGCGATTGATCGCTTTCTGCGCCAGCATCCCGAGTATGCCAGACGCTTCGTGTTCGTACAGATCGGTGTGCCGAGCCGCACTCGGATTCCCGAGTACCAGTTGCTGGACGACGAGATTGACCGCCTGGTGCGTCAGGTGAATCGCAATCACCGGCGCTGGCGCTGGGCGTTTGGCTCATGGCGTCCGGTGGTCTTTCTCAAACACCATTTTCCGCAGCAGCGGCTGACTGCCCTGCATCGGCTAGGCCGGGGTGGTGTGCACGAACTGATGTCGACCACCTTCCGCCTTCGGTGGAGCGGGAGTCCCGCGACTCCCGCTCCACCATCCCCTACGTCATCCCCTCGATCCCCTCCGAACCTGTTACTGGAGGCTGCTGGTGTTGCGCGGAACCGTGACTTTCGGCGTTGCCAGGTAGCCAGTCACTTTGTCGTTCTTCACTTCGTTGACCACCAACTCGTAGGGCTGATGGGCCCGCGCGGTGTAAAATTGCACCGGCTCGTTGATGCTCTTGTCGCGCTTCTCCACCAGCTTGTCGTCGGCCAGGACGTCCACTGTGTAGCGATTGCGCTTGGAGTCGGCCTTCTTGAGCTTTACCTGGATGTCGCCCACCTTCTGCATGCCGGCCATCTTGGTGATGCTGAATTCGTAGATGTTCCGATCGCCAAGGTCGCGCAGGTACCGGATTTGCGTCGAGTTGGTGGCGATCAGGCCGCTCATCACGCCCAAGTCGCCTTTCGTTCGCTGGAGTTCGCCCCGCGTCGCCTCGATGTTCGAGTTGGCCGAGGCCACATCGGATCTGACCGTGCCGACTTCCGTGGAAATGCCATTCAGCTTACCGTCCAGCTTGGTCGTTGTCTCGTTGGTGGACTGCTTCACCTGGTTCAACTCGGCCGAAAGCTGTTCGCCCCGCTCTTTCTGCTGCTGCGTGATGCGCCCGGCCAAGAGGTCGGCGTGCTTTCTGACTGCGGCCTCCGCCTTGACCACCGCCATGCTGCTGTCCTGGCGCGAGCTGGCGAGGTCCGTGCGCACCGCGTTGAGCGCCGATTGCAGTTCGGAATCCGATTGCGACAGGCTTGAGCGGAGGGCCGCATTGTCCTGCTGGAACGCCACGACTTGGCGCCGGAGACCGTCCGTCTGGGCGTTCTGATAGACAAAGGCGAAACCGCCGATGGCTAAGAGTCCGGCCGCGAGGACCGGCGTCCAAGGAAACGTGCGGGGCCTTTCGGTCCCATTGGTTTGATTGATTTCGTCATTCATGGGAGCACCTCCTCCGCCGTACAAGAGAGCAAGCCCCCTGCCAAACCGATATCGCCTGTTTTTGCAGCAAAATCAACGAAAAACGGCGGCCGGCCCCGGTAGTTTTTACCAGCGCGCGGCGGCTGAAGCAGTAACTCCCCATCCAGCAGCGTTCATCACTTTCATGGCTGTGGTGGAGCTTACTTGCTGATTCCTCCAGTGCCGCCAGGCCGCGCTCACGGCTTGATACACTTCGCTCTTGACAAATGGCCTCGCTAACACGTCCCAAGCGCCAAGGTTGAGAGCCTCCGCCCACAGCCGATCGTCTGCCAGCCGGGAACTCACGATGACGGCCGGGGCATTGGGAGCGCGGGTGATTTGCTCCAACAGATCCCTCCACGTGCCCGGCAGCAAGTCAGTTTCGCAAAGAACCACGGGAGTCTTTTGTGCTCGTAAGAAAGCCAGCGCAGACGCCAAGCTATGAGTCATCGACAGCTTCCATTTTGAGTGATTGAAGATGTCTTGGAGCGAAAAGTGAACCTCTTCCGTCGGGCTGACGGAGAGAACGGTTACGATTTCAGTTGCTCTCGTTTCGAATGCGGGCGGCTTTCTCATGACAGATCTCCTTTCCCTATCCCATCTGACCGGTTTGGCTTGGTTAACGGGTCTTCATCGAGCAAGCAAATGGCCGCGGATGTGATTCAACAGCACCACCATGCAGTGGCACTCTGTGGATCCCTCTTGTTTTCAAAGCCGGCCGAAGGAAAATGAATTTCGATGGCCCCCGAGGCCTGGTTTCTTCCAAGTCTGCAAGGTGGTAAGAATTACGGGCCCCCTCGGCGCGCGCCGGTGATGAGCCGCGCGCCACGGTTGCGCGTGAGGTAGTTGTACACCCACTCGACAAATACCAGCAGACGGTTCTCGAATTCCACCAGGTACATCAAGTGTACGAACACCCACACGAACCATGCCAGGAAGCCGGCGATGTGAAGCGAGCCGAACTGCGCCACGGCCTTGTTACGGCCCACCGTGGCCAGGTTGCCCTTGTCAAAATAATGAAACGGCGCCATGGGCTGGCCACGCAACCTTCGGATGACGAGATGAGCTGTGTAGCGGCCCTGGGCCATGGCCACGGGCGCGATGCCGGGCAGCGGTTGACCGCCCTGGTGGCTGAAGTTAGCCAAGTCGCCGATCACGTGAATCTCGGGGTGGCCAGGCAGGCTCAGGTCCGGCTCGACCACAACGCGGCCGGCGCGGTCGAGCGGCGCGCCGGCGCGTTCCGCCAGCACCTTGCCCAGCCGCGATGCCCGCACGCCAGCCGCCCACAACACGGTGCGGGCGGCGATGCGTTGCTCGTGGCCACCGGCCTCGATGGCGACGCCGTCGGGGTCGATGTCGGTGACCCTGGCGCTGGTGAGTGAGCGTACGCCCAGGCCGATCAGTTGTTTCTCGGCCTTGGCCGAAAGGTCCGGGGGAAATAGCGGCAGCACGCGGTCCTCGCCCTCGATCAGCAGGATTTGCGCTTCGGCTGGATTGATGCGGCGGAAATCGTGGCGCAGGGTGTCGTTGGCGATTTCGCCCAAGGCGCCGGCCAGCTCCACGCCAGTCGGCCCGCCGCCCACAATCACGAAGGTCAGCCAGGCGCGGCGTTTCTCGAGGTCGGGTTCCCGCTCGGCGCGCTCGAAGGCTGCCAGCACGCGGCTGCGGATTTCGGTGGCGTCCTCGACCGTCTTGAGCCCGGGCGCGAGCGCCGCCCACTGGTCGTTGCCGAAGTAATGATGGCTGGCGCCGGTGGCGACGATCAATTCGTCATAGCCCGCCTCACCGTCGCTCAGAATGACACGGCGGCCCCCAGCATCGAGATCGACCACTTCGCCGAGCAGCACCTCGGTATTCGGGTTGCGGCGAAGCACCACACGAAGCGGCGATGCGATCTCACCGGGCGAAAGCCCGCCGGTAGCCACCTGGTAAAGCAGCGGTTGGAAGAGATGGAAGTTGCGCTGGTCGATCAGGGTCACGGCGACGGGCGCCTTGGCCAGCGACTTGGCCGCGTAGAGGCCGCCGAAACCGCCGCCTGCTATCACGACCCTGTGTAGTGCGCTCATGCGGCATCCCCCGCTCACAATGTTATACTGCCGTTGCGGACCAATAGGAGACCAGCATGACCGAAGCCGCCATACTCATCACGCAGGGAGAAGTACAGCTCGTTGCCGGCATACTCGCGGTGATCCTCATCGCCATCGTGCTTCTCAGGCGCAAGGGGAAGAAGTCGGACGAAGACGAGTTTTGAGCGCTACAAATTCAGCACTTCGTTCAGGGAGCCCTGGCGGTAGCCCTCCAGGTCGAGCGTCACGTAACGGAAGCCCAATTCCTTGAAGATCGCAGTGAACCGTTGCGCCATCTCCGCGGTCAGGGCCTTGGGCATCTCGTCCCGCGCAATCTCGATGCGCACGATTTCACCGTGAAAGCGTACGCGGAACTGCCGGAAGCCGAGCGCTTTGACAAGCTCTTCGCCGGTCTCGACGGTCTTCACGGTTTCGATGGTCACGGGGGTCCCATAGGGAATGCGCGAGCTCAGGCAGGCTGACGCCGGCCGGTCCCATGTGGGCAGGTCCGCCAACCGGGAAAGCTCGCGGATCTCCGCCTTGGTCAGCCCGGTGTCCGCCAGCGGCGCCGCCACCTGGTGCTGCTTGGCGGCGTTCTGGCCCGGACGATAATCGCCCAGATCGTCGGCGTTCACGCCGTAGATGACGTGCTCGTAACCGCGCGCGCGGCCCACCTGCTCGAGACGCGTGAACAGCTCGTCCTTGCAATGGAAGCAGCGGTTGGGATCGTTGCGGGCGTAGTCGGGATTCTCGAACTCGGTGGTCCGGACGTACTCGTGCACGATGCCGAATCGCTGGACGAACGTCTCGGCGTCGCGCTTATGGGATTCGGGAAGCGAGGCCGAGTCGGCGGTGATGGCGACGGCGTTGGGACCGAGCACGCGGTTGGCGGCCCACGCCAGGTAGGCCGAATCGGTGCCGCCCGAGAAGGCCACAATCACGCGGCCCATGCTCCGCAGATTGGTGAAGAGCCGCTCCTGCTTTTCGAGCAAGCTCGCGGGGGTGGAGAAATTTACCAGTGCGGCCATAGGTGTCCGGGCCGGGAGTACCCGGCCCCTACTATTCTACTGAACCGGCGGGGGCTCCTGCCCGTTGCCGTTGCCATTGCCGTTTTCGGTGTCGGGGATCACGGAGGCGGCGGCCACTTTGTCGCCTTCCTCCAGCGTCACCAGCCGGACGCCTTGCGTGGAACGCCCGGCCTGGCGGATGGTGGATGATTCGATGCGGATGATCTTGCCGTTCTGGCTCACAATCATCAGGTCGGAGTCTTCTTTCACCGAAAGGATGTCGATCACCTTGCCGGTCTTGTGGGTGGTCTTCATGTTGATGACCCCCTTGCCGCCGCGCGCCGTCAGCCGGTAGTTTTCGAGCCGCGTGCGCTTGCCATAGCCGTTTTCCGCGATCGACAGGATGAGCCCGTCTTTCTCGACCACCTCCATGCCGATCAGGTAGTCGCCCTCGGCCAGGTGCATGGCGCGGACTCCATGCGCCTGACGGCCCATCGGCCGCACCTGGGTTTCGAGGAAGCGAATCGCCTGCCCCCGGTGAGACCCCAGGAAGACATAGTTGTCGCCGGGCGTGATTTTGGCGGAGATCAGTTCGTCGCCTTCGTCCAGCGTCACCGCGATGATGCCGCGCGACATCGGATTATCGAATTCGGTCAGCTCCGATTTCTTGATCACGCCGTGGCTGGTCGCCATGATGATGAACTGGTCGGGCACGAAATCCTTGACGGAAAGGAACGCCTTGGCGGTCTCATCGGGCTGCAAGGCGATCAGATTGGAAATGTGTTTTCCCTTCCCTACCGTGGAGGCATCGGGAATCTCGTAGGCCTTCAGCCAATACACGCGGCCGCGGGTGGTGAAGATCAGCAGATAGCTGTGCGTGGAAGCGACAATCAGGCGCTCGACGAAGTCTTCGGCGCGCGTGCCCATGCCGATTCTGCCCTTGCCGCCGCGCGTCTGCCGGCGGTAGGTGTCCACCGAGGTGCGCTTCAGGTAACCGCCGCGCGTCACCGTGATGGCCACGTCTTCCACGGCCACCAGGTCTTCGAGCAGGATCTCACCGGTGTCTTCGATGATCTGGGTGCGCCGCTCGTCGCCGTAGTCCTTGCGGACTTCCTTCAGCTCGTCGACGATCAAGTCGCGAAGGATTTTGTCGGAGCCCAGGATGCCCAGGTACTCCGCAATGCGCCGCTCGATTTCGGCCAGCTCGTCCAGGATCTTCTGCTGCTCCATGCCGGTGAGCCGCTGCAATTGCAACTCGATAATGGCCTGGGCCTGCTTCTCGGTGAACTCGAAGCGCGCAATCAGCGACTCGCGGGCTTCCCTCGGCGCCCCGGCCGCGCGGATCAGCCGGATGACTTCATCGAGGTTGCGAAGGGCCTTCTGGAAGCCGAGCAAAATGTGCTCGCGGTCGCGCGCCTTGCGCAACTCGAACTCGGTGCGCCGCCGCACAACCTCGATGCGGTGCTCGACGAAACACTTGATGATCTCCAGCAGACCCAGTTCGCGCGGCTGCCCGTTCACGATGGAGAGCATGATGATGCCGAAGCCGATCTGGAGCTGGGTATGCTTGTAGAGGTTGTTGAGGATGACTTCCGCCTGCTCGCTGCGCTTCAACGGGAACACGATGCGCATGCCGTCGCGGTCGCTTTCGTCGCGCGGCTCGTTCATACCCTCGAGTTTCTTTTCGTTGATGAGGCTGGCCACGTGCTCGATGAGCTTGGCCTTGTTCACCTGGTAGGGAATCTCGGTGACGATAATCTGCTCGTGGTCTTTGCCGGTGCGCTCGATAGAGGCCTTGGCGCGGATCTTGATCTGCCCGCGGCCCTTGGTGTAGGCCTCGAGTATCCCTTGCCGCCCGAGGATGAAGCCGCCGGTGGGAAAATCGGGCCCCTGCACCAGCTCCAGAATCTTCGCCAGCGGCGCGCCGGGGTGCTGGATCAGGTAGATAGTGGCGTCGATGATTTCGGTGAGATTGTGCGGCGGAATATTGGTGGCCATGCCCACCGCGATGCCCGCCGACCCGTTCACCAACAGGTTGGGCACGCGCGTGGGAAGGACCTCGGGCTCCTGCTCGCTTTCGTCGTAGTTGGGACGGAAATCGACGGTCTCCTTGTCGATGTCCTGGAGCAGCGCGGTGGCGATGCGCGAAAGGCGCGCCTCGGTGTATCGCATGGCGGCGGGCGGGTCGCCATCCACCGAGCCGAAGTTTCCCTGCCCTTCCACCAGCGTGTAGCGCATGGTGAATGGCTGGGCCATGCGCACCAACGAATCGTAGATGGGAGAGTCGCCATGGGGGTGGTACTTGCCCATGACTTCGCCGGTGATCTTGGCGCACTTGCGCGTGGGTTTGTTGGGCGCCAATCCCATTTCGTGCATTCCAAAGAGGATGCGCCGATGCACCGGCTTGAGCCCGTCGCGGATATCGGGGAGCGCGCGGCCCACAATGACGCTCATGGCGTAATCGAGATACGACCGCCGCATCTCGTCTTCGATATTGATGGGGATGAGGTTTTTGGCGGCATCTCCACCGCCCGCCGCGGGCACTGGAGGCGGTGGGCCGGGTGGCGGCGGGGGCGGGCTTTGTGGTGGTAGTTCCTGGTCTGCCAACGTAGCTCCTGGTGAGTGCTTAAGTTCTATCTTAACAAGAATTTACTTGGGTGTGAAGAGGGTTCGAGTTTCGCCTTTTGTTCGCGCACGGGAGCGGGGCCCTGGGCCGCGAGGTATCGGCACAATTCTTCGTCAACCCATCCACTGGGGATTCTTGGAGGTGCTGTCAAAAACCGCTGTGGTCTTGAAGGGTTCGTACTCTCCGGTCATGGCGGCGGCCCTGGTCTTCGAGAGCAGAGCGGATACTTGGGCCTTATCCATCGGCCGGAATGTGCGCGCGGCTTCGATTGCCTGATCGAGCCGTTCCATGCTCTCGCATCCGGTGATCACCACGGAAACCGGTAGATTCAGCGCGTAATGCAGGCACTCGAGGGGTGTGACCACGCCGCTCTTGAGGAGGTTTCCGTCCCCCATCGGTTTCATGCCGAGCACGGCAATTCCCCGGTCCACGAGTTTGGGCATTACCTGTTGCGTAAAGCTGCGGAAGTGAGCGTCCATCGGATTCAGCGGCATCTGGCATGAGTCGAAAAGGAAACCGTGCGCGGCCGCGACTTCGAGCATTCTCAGGTGCACCGCCGGATCCTTGTGCCCGGTGAAGCCGATGTATCGAATCTTCCCTGCCTTTTTCCCATCCATCAGGGCTTCGAGCGACCCGCCGGGAGCGAAGAAGCGGTCGGGGTCCTCCATCCGGATGTTCTCGTGAAACTGAATCAGGTCGACGCGATCCGTCTGCAATCGTCGCAGCGATTCATCAATCTGCCGGGCCGTGGAGTTTTTCGTCCGGCCATCGAATTTCGTCATCAGAAACACTTTCCGCCGGTACCCGTCACCGAGCGCCAGACCCATGCGGCGCTCACTTTCCCCGTCGTTGTAATCCCAGCAGTTGTCCATGAAGGTGATACCGCGGTCGATGGCACTGCGGACGATGCGAATCCCTTCGTTCGGGTCCTGAGGGTGACCGATGTGATAGCCGCCCAACCCGATCGCCGAGACTTTTTCACTGGTCCTTCCGAAACTTCGATAGATCATTCCGTTCCCCTGGGCCTTGCCCGTCGCTCATACACCCGCTTGCCAGCACATATCGGTCCAAATGTCGTCACCAGCCAAAAGGGCATTTAAACAGAGCGTCATAAGTGATTGCACATTCGCTCCGTGAGAAGCTGTAAAAAAATCGGTTGACAGGCGCTTCCGTCTGTCAACCCGGTGATCGCGGTTACGGATTGGCCTCACAAATGCTCGAAACCTTAATGTCAGGGACGCCCCTTACCGGCCTGCGGCAGGAAAGCGGGGCCGTGGGTGGCGTAAGCGATGCAAGAGTTGCACATGAGTGCGGAAGTTGCAGACGCGCCGCTCCGGCAAGTGAGTGGTTTCGCTCCGTGGCCGGCAGGCAACTTATCTTAAATAATGTAAGGAGGATACGGCAGTGAGCGTAAAGGTTCAAGTGATCTTTTACAGCTTGTACGGGCACATCTATACCATGTCCGAGGCGGTGGTGAAAGGGGCGCGAGAAGTGGAAGGCGCCGAAGTCAGCCTGTATCAAGTCGCCGAACTAATACCCGAGGAAGCGCTGGAGAGGATCGGGGCCAAGGCGGCGCGCGCCGCCTTCGGGCAAGTTCCAATTGCCACGCCGAGCCAGCTTACCGCAGCCGACGCCATTATCTTCGGTACGCCAACCCGATTCGGCAACATGTGCGCGCAGATGCGCAACTTTCTCGACCAGACAGGGCAACTCTGGTTCAGCGGGGCATTAGTCGGAAAAGTCGGCAGCGTTTTCACGTCCACTGCCAGCCAGCACGGTGGCCAGGAGACCACGATCACCAGTTTCCACAGTACGCTGCTGCATCACGGCATGGTGATCGTGGG
>PMYB01000192.1 GCA_003170915.1 Bryobacterales bacterium
CCACAGATTCTGCTGAGGAAGCATATTATCAAAATGAACGACTTGTGCGATCAGGGGTGGGAAGTAGACGTGCGGCTGTGGGGACTTTTGTGGGTACTGGTGCTAGCCGAGCAACGCGGCGAGGCCGGGGCAGACCGGCGGCCAAACGCTCGCGGGTGCCGCAACGGCTTCTTGCTCTCTTCGACGGCTTCTATCTTTTGTTGACCCGTGCGCTAAGCTAGCCGGACACAGACCCAGACTGCCCGCCTGGCAGATGGAAGTCGAAGCTGATCCAGGTCTCGGGAAGTGACGGTGTGATCTTAGATCTCCTCGAAGAACAGGGTGTCCAAAACGCGGACTGGTTCCCGCGCCGACACTCCTTCGCCAAGAGGTACGGCAGGCGCGCGTTTCTTCCCATCCTCCTGTGGCAATACTGTTACACCATACCGTCACAATCCGTTCGCCGAGCGTAATCACGCTAACACTTTGCCTTCCCCGAGTTCACAACTCCAGTCATGCCCAGTCACCACGCACCAAGTCTGCTGGCCCTGCGACCACAGCGCCGAATCCGGCTACCATAAACTGTCGGTGTACTTCACAAACCCCACCGTCGATCATGAAAGGAGGCGGGCATGGACAGAAATCGCCAGGGAAAGGTCACGCCGGGCAAACGGGGGCCTCGCCTGAGCAAGGCGCGGCTCGATGAGCTTGTCGAAGAAGCGCTCGTGGACGCGTACGGCGAATCGGAACAAGCGGCCGGATTCTACACAATGCTCGAGAACGACCTTCGCCTGCCTTTTGAAACCGAGATGCTTGGCGTGACGGTTACGGTGGAGAGCATCGACATCACCGAAGACGACCAACTCGCTGCCGTTTGCCGGAGGGGCAAGGATCGTCAGCGGATCTCACTCGCCGACTTGCCGTTGCCCTCGACACTTCCAGAGGGGAGCGAGTGGATCGTTGCGTATCGGTACTGGCGGACCGGAGCCATGTGAACGCACGGGCGCGACCGGCAGTGTAGCGCGCTGGGAGCGCTACCGATCCCCGCGCTTCTCCCACGCCACCTGCGCACGAACGTCGCCGATCAAGAACCGCACACCCTGGTTGTCGGACGGATTCAGCCAGAGCATGCGGTCAAAGATCCGGTCAGCCTCTCGGAACCTGCCAAGTCGCCAGAGGCACAACCCGAATCCTTGCATGCAGCGGAGAAACGGCCGATTGTCGATCCATCCCCAGGGCAGCAGGCCCGCGAAACCTTCGCTGAGGGACAACTCGCCGATCCGCACCCCGGCCTCATAGTGACGGATCGCGTCCTTGGGCAACTGGTTGAAAACCAAGTTGCCGAGATGTGCGTGGGCGTCCAGGCAGCGGAGATCGGCCTGGCAGCAATCCATCAGGATCTTGTACGCTCCCTTGCTGTCGCCGGAGTCCTTGCGGTCATTGGATTCGGTGATCGGGTCGGAAAACAGATCGTCGGGGGCCGCGCCGGGCAACACTTGCTCCATCTCGAACTCCGGCCGCGGCCCGCGCGCGATAATCGGCTCGGCCCATTCCTCAACCGGTTCGTCTTCCTCGCCCCAGTAGTGCTCCGACGGATCCCATATACCTCGCTCTTCGAGGCGGAGGGGGGCCAGCCCCAGTGCGGTCACGTCGAGCCGCGTGGACTCGATCACACCGGAGAGATAAGGATTGCGGGCATAATTCCACTGCTTGCCCGGCCTGACCACGGCGATCTCGCCGGGAACCACGGTCCAGAGGCGTCTAGCGCGGAGCGTGACGCTCTGGTCGCCACCCAGCAACCGGCAACGAGCGGCCTTCTGCTTTACCGACAACACGACCAACTCGACGGGACCGCGCAGGTCGAGGGCGGCCGCCGGTGACTCGCGGCTTGTTCCGGATCGAGTTTCGGGTGGGTACGGTACAACTCCCATCCACTTCCGGTACGCGGCCAGATAGTGCGATCCTGGCGTACTCGGAAGGAGCGCCACCTCTGAAGCCGCCACCTCGTATTCGCGTCCGTCCATACGGTGGCACGTCGCGGTCAGCCCGCGCCGCTGGTTCCCCTGATAGTCGAACTCAACCACTGAGACCGGCTCGCCGATGACGAATCCGGCGCAGGGTAGGATAACGTGCTCCTCCAATGCCTGCAGGAAAGCCAAGATCCGTTCGTCCTCGCCGCCTGCCTCGACCGTGAACTCATCGATGAGTTCGTCCAAAGAGGCCGCATCCCACCGGCGCCCTCTTTGAGTAGGATTCCTCTTCTTCATGAATCGTTTCTCCCATGCTGCACGCCCCAGCGTGTCTTGGCGCGCTCCAGAAAAGAAGGCTCGCCTTCCTGGCCGCGGCCCGCGGCTAGCGCCTCAAACCCGGGCATGAAGCCGGTCTTGCGGTGGTGCGCGGCGCGAATATGGCGCACCGTGTCCGCCCATTCGGCGCCGAGGCCCGCCCGCTCATAGCAGCGCTGGGCGCGCTCGAAGTTCGTGAGCGCCGCTTCGTAATACTTGCTCTTCGACTTGTTCACGATGCGCATTCCTTGGGCACGCCAGAGGCGGGCGGCGAGGCCTGGCTCAGCCTTCTCCAGCTTCTTCGCCGCCGGCTCGGTGGTGTGGTGGCTCGTCTGCTCGAGGGCTTCGTCCGTGGCGCCGCGCACCAATTCCGCCAGACGTTTCATCTCCTTGGTGTCGCGGAACAATCCAATGAGGGAGTGGAGATCGTCGCCCTTGGCTGCGTCCATGGCCCTCTCGTGCCAGGCCGTGCGCTCACTCTTAGGCACGAACTTCATGAGTTCGTCGTAGCTGTACTTGCCGGGATGTTTTCGAAAGTCCACCCAGGCGGCCTCGATCGCCTCATTTCCACGGCCAAGCCTGGTCAACAACTCGCGGTGAAGCCCGGTGAGATGGTAGCCGGCTGTAGTGCACGCATATGGGTGCTCCCGGTCGATTGCAATCCCGCGCTCCACCCAAACCAGCGCCTCATCCGGCTCGCGGCGCGCGACCAGCATAGTGGCGACGGCATGGCAGTCCCCGGCGGTGACCCCGGTCCGAGAGGTGAGGACGATGTAGGCCGCGAGGTTTTTCTGCGCAAGGTAGATCGTGCGCAGAAGCTCGCTCCAATGCCGGAGAAGATACTCGGGTTCGTGGCCCAGCGCTTTACCCGGCGCCGGCTTGGCCGTGGCTGCAGCCTCGAAGCGCGCTTGGATCTGTCTCTCGAATGCGGCCAACCCGGCCTTGTCGAACGCCTTGGCCGCGTCCTTCTCGATTTGGTAACAGAATCCGTAGGGGTCGTCGTCCATCCGCGCAAGCAGTATCGCAGCTGTCTCGTTCGCTTCGGCCCCCGACGCCTGCCTGGCTTTGATCCATCCGCAAATGAGTTCGCCGACGAACTGTCCAAAAGAGCCGCTCGAATCGTCGAGTTCCTCGGCCTTCTCATAGCATCCGGCGAGGAAAGTCTCGTAAAGTGCGGTAGCGCGGACCGGGTCGGCGCCGGAGAGCTTCCCGATCCCGGCGGCGACCTCTTCCAGCTCGATCACGAACGCGTAGCAGGCCCGATCGGGAATGAACGCCCCAGGGTTGAGTGCCACTTCCATCTGGCCCTCCATCGGATCCGCACCGAGCCGAGGCTTTCGTTTTATCCGCCGTTCCCGTGTCCCGATCCTCTTGAGTTCGGGACCGCCTTCTCGTCAGCTATCTCTCCTCAGTTTACCCCGGTGCGGGCTTCGCCCCGCGCATCGACCAAGTCGGCTACAATCATCCGGGTGAGGCCAACGTAAGACCGATGGCTAAAAAGAACGCAAAATCCAAGCCGGATCGTAAAGAGGAAAGCTGCGCCAATGTGCTCGATAAGCTGGACAGTGCGGAAGCCGCCTCGGTCCTTGAGAAGCTTCTGGATCGCCACAGCGAACTCCGTTCCGAGGCCGAAGCAATCTCCAGCGACATGTTGACCGAAATCTCGCCCGATTCCGTCGCGGATGAGATCGAAGAGGCCTTGCTCCAATTCGACTATGACGACTTAAATGGCCGCGCTGGCAGTCACTCCTGGGGCTATGTCGAGCCGTCGGAGGCGGCAGGAGAACTACTGGAGGAAGCGCTGGAGCCCTTCGTCAACGATCTGAAACGGCGCCTGGAAATGGGACTTGAGGATCAGGCCTCGCAGTTCTGCCAGGGAATCCTCCTCGGCCTTTACCGGGTGCGCGACGGCGGCGAAAACGACATCCTGAATTGGGTGCCGGACTTTCCAGGCGAGGCGGCAGCCAACGCATTAAAGGTGTGGAGCGAGACAGGCGGCGCCGAACGGGGATCTGCCTCCCCCGTTATCGCGTGGTGGATCAGCCGGCCGCTTGCTCGCCGCGCAGCGCGGCTAACGGCTGGCCAGACCGTCTTTCTCCGAAAGCTTTCCCGGAAGAACTGGAGGTACTTCGAGGCATTCGTCGGTCCGGAGGATCATTGGCTGCCGCCCGACAATTACCAGGAACATCCCGCCGCCAGGCTCGGGCATCGCACGTCACCGACCAACATGGGACTTGCGCTACTCGCGAACTTGTCGGCGTACGACTTCGGTTACATTTCGGCCGGACAACTCATCGAGCGGACGGCGAATGCACTCCACACGATGGAAACGTTGGAACGCCACCGAGGCCACTTCTACAACTGGTACGACACACAGTCCTTGAAACCGCTCTTGCCTATGTACATTTCGACTGTAGACAGCGGGAACCTCGTGGGTCACCTGCTGACACTGCGACCGGGGCTGCTCGCGATTCCCGATCAGAAGATCCTGGGTGCGCGATTGTTTGAAGGTCTCAATGACACATTCAGAGTCCTAGTGGACGCGGCCAGAGAAGCCGACCCAGTCCAACTCACTCGACTCCAGAAGGATTTGGCATCCGCATGCGAGTCCCCGCCAACCTCACCCGCGGAGGCGCGGCGCGGCCTCGACCGGCTGGCTGGGTCCGCCGCGGAAGTCGCCAGCAGCCTCACCGCCGATCCTGAGAGCGAGGCGAAGTGGTGGGCAAGTGCGTTCGCTCGCCAGTGCCAGGACGCCCTGGATGAGCTGACGTTTCTTGCTCCAGATGCGTTCGAAGAGATCCCGACGTTGCGCCAATTGGCTCGTCTCGCGGGGGACGTCCTGTACAGCCAGCGCGCCACGTCAAGAATTGCGGCCATCGAACATCTCGCGCGCAAATGCGACGAATTTGCCCGTGTGGATTATGACTTCCTGTTCGACAACGCTCGTCATCTACTTACCATCGGGTACAACGCCGGGGAGCACCGGCAGGACCCGAGTTACTACGATCTGCTCGCTTCGGAAGCAAGATTATGCAGTTTTGTGGCGATTGCGCAAAGACAACTGCCGCAGGAGAGCTGGTTTGCTCTGGGCCGCCTCCTCACCACCGCAGGTGGAGATCCGATTCTCCTTTCCTGGAGCGGTTCGATGTTCGAATACCTCATGCCGCTCATCGTGATGCCGACATACGAAAACACGCTGCTCCATCAGACGTACAGGGCCGCTGTGGCCAGACAGGTCGAGTACGGGAGAAAGCGCGGTGTGCCGTGGGGTATTTCGGAATCCGGTTACAATTCCATCGACGCCCATCTCAACTATCAGTACCGCGCGTTTGGCGTACCTGGCATGGGTCTCAAACGCGGGCTCGCGGACGATCTGGTCATTGCGCCGTATGCCTCTGCGTTGGCGCTGATGGTAGCGCCCGAGGAAGCCTGCCTGAATCTTCAGGAACTCGCCGCGGACGGCTTTGAGGGGAAATACGGCTTGTATGAAGCTATCGACTATACTCCTTCGCGTGTGCCCCGCGGGCAATCGAACGTCGTGGTTCGGTCTTTTATGGCGCATCACCAGGGCATGAGTTTTCTGTCGTTGGCCTACCTGCTTCTAGACCGTCCCATGCAAAAGCGATTCGAGTCGGATCCGTTGTTCCAGGCGACCGCGCTATTGCTCCAGGAGCGGGTGCCAAAGGCCATGGCATTTTATTCGCACCTAGCCGAACTCCCCGACGTACGTGCTGCTTCCAACGGTTCGGAAGCGCCGGTACGCATTTTCACCAGTCCTGACACGCCGATGCCGGAACTACAGTTGTTGTCGAACGGCAGATATCATGTCATGATCACAAACGCCGGTGGCGGCTACAGTCGCTGGAAGAGCATTGCGGTGACCCGCTGGCGGGAAGACGGTACCTGCGACAACTGGGGCACATTCTGCTATATCCGTGCCATCGCGAGCGGCGAGTTCTGGTCAGCCGCATTTCAGCCGGCGCTCCAAGCATCGGACACCTACGAAGCGATCTTCTCCGAGGGGCGGGTGGAGTTCCGCCGCCGCGACCACGAGTTCGACACGTATACAGAGATAGCCGTTTCGCCAGAGGATGACATCGAAGTGCGCCGAATCAGCATCACTAACTGCTCTCGAACGCGCAGAGCGGTCGATGTCACAAGTTACGCGGAAGTCGTTCTCGCATCGCCTGCGGCGGATGCGCTTCACCCGGCCTTTGGTAATCTGTTTGTTCAAACTGAGATCATCCGCGAGAAGCGGACGATTCTCTGCACTCGCCGGCCCCGCTCTCGTGAAGAGCACCCGCCATGGATGTTCCATTTAATGGCCGTTCATGGGGCGGAGATCGGAGAAATCTCCTACGAAACTGACCGGATGCGGTTCATCGGCCGGGGACACACTATTGCCGATCCGCAAGCGATGGCCGATCGCGCGCCGCTCTCGGGCAGCGAGGGGTCAGTGCTGGATCCGATCGTTGCAATCCGTCATCAAATAGCGCTCGATCCGGAAGAAAAGGTGACGATCGACATCGTGTCCGGCATCGGCGAAACGCGGGACGCCTGTTTGAGCCTTGTTGAAAAGTACCAGGATCGGCGTCTCGCGGATCGCGTGTTCGATCTCGCGTGGACACATAGCCAGGTGTTCTTGCGGCAGATCAATGCCACCGAGGCCGACGCGCAACTCTATGGACACCTAGCCGGCTCTGTAGTGTACGCCAATTCCTCGCTCCGCGCTGACGCGAGCGTCCTCATGAAGAACCGCCGTGGGCAGTCCGGTCTGTGGGGCTACTCCATTTCCGGCGACTTGCCAATCGTGCTGCTCGAGATCGGAGATCCGGCCAACATCGACCTCGTACGCCAGCTCATCCAGGCCCACGGTTACTGGCGCCTAAAAGGACTGGCGGTGGACCTGGTGATTTGGAACGAAGACCACTCCGGCTACCGGCAGACTCTGCAAGACCAGATCATGGGACTGATTTCCGCAGGGGTTGAAGCCAACTTGAAAGATCAACTGGGCAGTATCTTTGTGAGACCGGGGGACCAGATATCGAGCGAGGACCGCATTCTGTTTCAGTCGGTCGCCCGTGCCATCCTCTCTGACAGCCGCGGAACGCTGGTGGACCAGATGCAGCGCCGCAGCGCCGGAGAAGTAACCGTTCCGGAACTTCCGCTGGCCCGAGCCCACTGGCCCGAACCCGCAGCAGTCGCCGCCTCACCTCGCCACGATCTGATTTTCTTCAACGGAGTGGGCGGATTCACCCCTGACGGGCGCGAGTACATCATTACGACCACCGAGCGGCAAATGACTCCGGCGCCATGGGTGAATGTACTGGCGAACCCGCGCTTCGGAACCGTCATTTCAGAGAGCGGTCTTGCCTGCACCTGGAGTGAAAACGCCCACGAGTTCCGCCTCACTCCCTGGTGCAACGATCCCGTGAGCGATTCGAGCGGAGAGGCGTTCTATATCCGTGATGAAGATAGCGGCCGCTTCTGGTCACCCACGCCGATGCCCAGACCCGGCGCGACACCTTATGCCAGCCGGCACGGATTCGGCTACAGCGTCTTTGAGCACACAGAAGGCGGCATCCGCTCCGAAGTGTGGGTTTACGTGGCCATCGACGAGGCCATCAAGTTTACAGTGTTGAAAGTGCGAAATGAGTCGGGCCGATCACGCCGGCTCTCCGCCACCGGATACGTGGAATGGGTTCTTGGCGACCTGCGGCCGAAATCGGCGTTGCACGTGATCACCGAAATTGACCCGAACGGCGGCGCGCTGTTCGCGCGGAACTCCTACAATACGGAGTTCGCCGACCGGGTTGCCTTCTTCAACGTAGACGATCGAAGCCGCACCATGAGCGGCGATCGGACTGAGTTCCTTGGCCGCAACGGCACGCTTCGGAGTGCGGCTGCTATGACTCGATCCCGGCTGTCCGGGAGAGCGGGGGCTGCTTTGGACCCCTGTGCCGCGATACGGGTTCCGTTCGAGCTGGCCGACGGGCAGGAGCGTGAGATCATCTTCACTCTCGGCGTAGGCCGTGACGAAAATGACGCTCACAACCTGGTGGATCGTTTCCGCGGATCGGCTGCCGCCCACGACGCGCTCGAAGCGGTATGGCAGTACTGGAGGCACACGCTTGGCGCGGTGCATGTGGAAACACCCGACCAGTCCCTCAACGTCCTGGCTAACGGCTGGCTCGTCTACCAAACTCTCGCGTGCCGTTTTTGGGGGCGGAGCGCATACTACCAGCCGGGGGGCGCCTTCGGTTTCCGCGACCAGTTGCAGGACGTGATGGCGCTTATCCATGCCGAGCCGCACCTTCTTCGTGAGCACCTGCTCCTCTGCGCGTCCCGTCAGTTTCGCGATGGCGATGTCCAGCATTGGTGGCATCCCCCATCGGGCTGGGGCGTGCGCACGCACTGTTCGGATGATTACCTCTGGCTGCCCCTGGCGACGTGCCGGTACGTTCTCAGCACGGGGGATACCGGGGTATTGGACGAACCGATCCACTTCCTCGATGGCCGGCAGGTTAACGCGGAAGAGGACTCGTATTACGATCTGCCCAGCCGGTCTGAAGAGCCGGCCAGTTTGTACGAACACTGTATGCGAGCCATCCTGAGGGGCCTGCGATTTGGTGAACACGGCCTGCCCCTTATGGGTTCCGGTGATTGGAATGATGGGATGAACCTTGTCGGCCAACACGGCAAAGGCGAAAGCGTCTGGTTGGGGTTCTTCCTCTATGACGTGCTTCTGCGATTCGCTGAGGTTGCAGGCGTGCATGGCGACGTGCCGTTTGCCGAACGCTGCCGCCGCGAGGCGGCTCAGGTACGTCAGAACATCGAGCTGAACGGCTGGGATGGCGAGTGGTACCGCCGCGCCTATTTCGACGACGGCTCACCGCTTGGATCAGCGAGTAACCCCGAATGCCAGATCGATTCGATTGCGCAAAGTTGGTCCGTTCTATCCGGAGCGGGCAATGCCGAACGCTCGCGCATGGCAATGCGGGCGGTGGATCAGCACCTTGTTCGCCGGGACCAGCGGTTAATCCAACTCCTCGATCCGCCGTTCGACAAATCGACTCTAAATCCCGGCTACATAAAGGGATACGTTCCGGGAGTGCGAGAGAATGGCGGGCAATACACGCATGGGGCCATATGGGCGGCGATGGCGTTCGCCCAGTTGGGAGATACCCAGCGAGCCTGGGAACTATTCGCCATGATCAACCCGGTGAACCACGCGGAATCTGCGGAAACGATTGCGACCTACAAAGTGGAACCGTACGTCGTGGCCGCTGATGTGTATGCACTGCCGCCGCACATTGGCCGGGGTGGATGGACATGGTACACGGGGTCTGCCGGATGGATGTACCGGCTTATTGTGGAATCGCTCTTAGGGCTGAGACTGGACGTGGACAAACTGCACTTTGCTCCGTGCCTTCCCGCCGATTGGAAAAAGTTCAAGGTGCATTACCGATATCGTGAGACGGTATATCACATCGCTATCGTGCAGGGGCCGGCCGGGCATGGCGAGACGAGTGTTACGGTTGATGGCGTCAGGAGACAAGGTAACGTCGTTCAACTGGTTGACGACCGGCAGGAGCACCCGGTCGAGCTGAGACTAAACACTCCCGATAGCGGCGCTGAGGGATAGCCCAACATCAAAGACAAGAAGGAGACCAAGACCGTGATTGAATACGTTGGACCGATTCGAAAAAAAGACGTTGGACAACACGTATTTCCGGCAGATACTATTCACCGGTCAGCACGCGCAGCTTGTCGTGATGTGCTTGCGGCCGGGCGAAGAGATTGGTGACGGGGTGCACCCGAATGTCGACCAGTTCTTTCGCATCGAGCAGGGCGAGGCCAAATTCGTCTTTAACGAGAAGGAAGAACATAGGGTACGCGGCGAAGATGCGGTCGTGGTTCCGGCGGGGACGTACCATAACGTGATCAATACGTCGAAGTTGGCCTGTGGCGACTGCCGAGACCGCGACGTGGTGCACCGCCTGTTCGATGGCGCCCGCGCCGACCTGGTGATCACCTCGCCGCCGCACGCCTCGCAGCGCGAATACGACCCTGCGAGCGGCTTCACACCCGTGCCTCCAGCACAGCGGCATCCGAGCTTTGTCCGAGTGGCCGACTATCCACCCGGAGGCCGCGCTACTCCCCGCTCGTCCCGCCCTCGCCGAGTTTGCCGGTGATGCGGTAGTGGGCGATGGTGGACCCTAAGCTCATCGTGCCGGGTTATGGAATGATATCATCCCCGCGCTTATTGGATTGGAATCGCAGGACGCGCATGAGCCTGTCTGCCGGAACTTGACTGGGGCCCTACGAGATCACCGCGCCGCTCTATTATAGAGACGCGAGGCTCGAACGCGGTCCGAAGTGACTCGTGCAGCCCGATACTACGCCGGGGCAGTCTTTGAAATACGGATGCGAGTCAGTCCATTCTGGTGGCGAACAGCAGGTTCGAAGCGGTTCGTCCGTATCCGTAACTAATCCAGAAATCGAGAGGCTTCGGCCCCGACGTCAGGTAGGCTTTTCTCAGGTCCGGTTGTTCAAACCAGCGGAAGCTGCCATAGCAGCCCGTGGATAAAGTCTCGATTTGACGCGGCGGCCACTGACACTGATTTTTCTTGCGAACAGTCCGAGTCATCGGCCAGGGCGGTCCGAGCGAGAGGAGGGCCGTCTTTGCGGCTTGTGTGAGCCTCACAAACGCAAAACAAAGCGCGGCGAACAGGTCCGCCGCCTGCCGGGCGGTGCCCACCCGCAGCATCTGCCGCAGAATCAAGCTCAGATTGAAGGCGGCCGCATGAATCAGCGCGCGCTTTGCGATGTTGTTCTTGCCGCGTAGATGCACCCGCCTCATGCCGCCCGTGTCGTAGAGATGGGCGAAGCTTCTTTCGATCAGTTCCCCGCGCCGTCTCATCAGGGCCTTGGCTGTCTTGGTGTCCAGCCGCCGCCGATTCGCATACACCGCCGCTTGGGCCGCGTCCTGTCCGGCCCACTTTTGCCGTTTCCGTTCCGGCTCGGCGATCACCGTGCGCACGCCCACCTCGGCCAGATCCTGCAACGTCTGCTTGCTGTGGTAACCCTGGTCCGCCACCACCCGTTCCACGCCCACTTCGCTCACCGTCTCCACCGGCCCCACCGCGTCCGCTTGGGCCGCGCGCCCCGCCATCTCCGTCACGGTGCACCCGGCTTCGCACAGAGTCATCGGCATGCTCGCGGTGTCCCCGCGATCGGCGGGCTGCACCGTCAGTGCCACCACCGCGCCCGTCTCCAGATCCACGGCGTGCTCGGCTTTGTAGGCCAAGTGCGTGCGGCCGTCTTTCATCTTCGTGATCCGCGCTTCCCGGTCGTGCGGATTCACCCAGTCCCGATTCGACAACGACTTCTTGCGCTTGCGGTCAAACCGCTGGCGCTGCGCTGGCGTCGGTCCCTCGATACCTTCGGTCTTCATCAACTCCGTGACGTGCTCATCGTAGCTGGCCCCGCCATCCCTTCGCACAATCGATTTCAGCGCCGCGTTCGCTTCCAGCGTGGTGCCGTCTACCCCCAGGTTCTTCCCGCTCAGCAAACCCTCCGCCGCCAGTCGCTTCAGCACCCACTGGAACACCGCCTTGTGCGTTCCCAGGCTCATCAGCCGCCGCGTCTTGGACAGCGTCGAGTGGTCCGGCGTCTGTTCCTCCAGGCTCAAGCCCAAAAACTCCCGCAGACTGAGCGAGTCCGACACCCGGTAGGCAATCCCGCGCTCGGAGTCGATCCCCTCGAAGTAGCCCATCAGAAAGCAGCGGAAGTACACGCCCGGCGCAATCGAAGGACGGCCCATCGTCGTAGCGTAGTACTTGCGGCAGATCCGCTCCGCATAGGTGTCGAACTTCGCACGGTCGAGAATTTCGTTCAGCCGACTGTAGAAAGGGTGGCGCCCCCGAACCTGCAACTGGCTCGTTTCCACCCAGAAGGAAGTCTGTTTCTGTCTCCGCTTGCCCAACGCCATGCCTAATTATCGGACCAAAACATTCTTGCTTCAAGATGTTTCGGAGACTTTATCCACGGGCTGATAGGGGCGGACATAGTCGCCATACAACTGAACTCGCCAGCGCGCCATAGCGAAGAAGTGGTATGGAATTCCAGAGTCGTCCTGTAGAACCGCAAGGCTGTTCGACAAGATGCGCTCGCGGATCATCGAAAACTCCTGCTTATGCATCATGTACGACGTTGCTTTGAGGAACGTCGTGGTACCCTTCAGGCTGGTGAGGAAACTCAAGAAAGCTTGGTTCTCCCGTAGGCGGTAGTCGGACAGGTTCGCGGAGAAGTAAAACAGCTTATGAACAGACTGGTCGCTGTCAGTTTGGAAGTCGAGCTCCACTCCCCTGTTGCCGATCTTTCCCGGTGCCTTGTAGTCGGCCGCCCGCTCCACGATTTGTCCGGCATCATCCAACCGTACGTACCGGAAGCCGAGGATTGTGTGGTTGGTTCGAACCAATAGCTGAAGGATCGGCAGGAACAGCCCATCGGTCACTTGCCCCCGAAACTGGCGGTCCATCTGGCGTGTAATGAAGAAGCTGCGACTCAGCTCCGATGCGATGGTTGTCCTGACGCTCGCGAGATACTCCCCAAGATCCTTCCCTGCGAGTTGCTTCGACGTCGGCAAGGTTCCGGCGGGTTCCAGCCCAACCATCACGTACGCGGGGCTCTGCGGGAAGAGAATCGCAACCATGAGCGCGTCCGGACCGCTGAATGGATAGAACACCGTAGAGTTGGTGATAGAGATACCGCTGAGCTCCTGCTTCTGGAATGCGCGCATTGCGGGAAGAGATTCGTCCTCAATCTTGCTCCAGCGGCGCTCCAATTCGCGGCGGTGCCTCACCCAGTCGTCGCGTTTCTGAAGAGCGGTGAACTGGCTACCGGGCCTTGCCAGGGATCCCGCCAGAAATCGGCCGACATCATCGGCGTACCGGTCGCGAGGCGTCGGCTCCGAAAACCGGTTCGCGACGGGCCTCTGGCCGTCGGTCTTTAAGGGATGGCTGCATGAGAGTGCGAGCGCGGCCAAGCACAGGTAGAGAAAGTGAATACAGGGGTGGCGTTTTCGGGGCAGCTTTTCCAGTTAAGAGAACCTCTTAATCCGTATTGTAGTTGATCTGCCAGATGAACCAGCCCCCTGTGGCGTGTCGGGCCTGGATCACGGCGTACTCGGAAATAGCCCCAAACGGATGGCTCAGGCGGTTGTGCCGCCCGCGCTCGCCGGCTCGGCCACGCCTGCTTTCGGATCGAGCCTCGCGCGCCGCGCCATCTCCCGCTCGGTGTCCCCGCCGCGCTGCCACGCTCCGAGCACGCAGCCAGGGCCCGGCGCGAGCGGCCGGGCAGTCGCGGCGCGTCCGCCAGACGCCCGTGCACGCGCACACGGGGCGTGGGCGGCGCTGCTCGCCGACTGCACCGCCCACGCTCGTGCCTCGCCGGCTCCGGCGCCGTGCGCTGGCTGCGCGTGCCGCGCTCACTGTCCCCGCCGCGCTGGCTACGAGCCGAACACGCAGGCGCGGCCCGGCGGTCGCGGCGCACCCGCCAGACTCCCGGGCGCGTGCAGGGCGGCTTGGGCCCGCTGCTCGTGCTCTTCGCCGACCGCGCTCGCGTCTTGCCGGCTCGGCGCCAGGGCGGTGTGCACGCTGGCGCGGCTCGAAGGTGGCGCTGGCACAGAACCGGTGCCCCGCGCAGGCTTCCCTGCCAACGAAGGCAGCGCCGCCCGTGAAGCGGCGTTTCGAATCGAGCCCCGCGCGCCCGATTCTCCCGCTCAGCGCCGCGCGAACGTACGCTCCGAGCGCGCAGCCGCGGCCCAGCGCGCGAGCGGCCCGGCGGTCACAGCGTGCCCGCCAGACTCCCGTGCACGTGCGTGGGGGCTTCGCCCGCGCTGCTCGTGCTCTTCGCCGCCCGCGCTCGCGTCGTCGGCGCGGCGCAAGTGCGGTGGCGCGCGCTGCCGCGGCTTCGAAAGTGTCGCTGGCACGGAACCGCGCAGCAACGGGTTATCCCGCGCGCAGGCTTCGCTGCCAACGAAGGCAGCGCCGCCCGTGAAGCGGCGTCTCGCATCGCGCCTCGTGCGCCGACTTCTCCTGCTCAGCGCCGCGCGGGCTTGCCAACAAGACCTGCGCTCAGTTGGGCACCGATCCGGAGGGGGATTGGTGAAGGCCGAGAGCCGTCCGGCGGTTCGGTCCTGGTCCCAATGGAAGAGAACCCACTTCAAGACCACAAGGGTCGGTCGCGGACCTTCGTGAAAGGGTTTAGAATACACCACTGCTGTCCGGGAGATGACT
>PMYB01000090.1 GCA_003170915.1 Bryobacterales bacterium
GCCGACAAGATGTCGGACGAGAACTACAATTTCAAAGCGTCGCCCGACATTCGCACGTTCGGCGCCCTCATCGCGCACATCGCCGATTCTCAAATGCGCATGTGCGCCCAGGTCAAGGGCGAGCAGAAGACGGCCGACGCCGCATCCAAGACCGCCAAGGCCGACCTGGTGGCCGCGCTCAAGGCGTCATTCGATGAATGCGATGCCGCCTGGGACAGCATCACCGACGCCAACGCCGTGGAAATGCTGGGAGGCCGCGCCCCGCGTTCCAAGCTGAGCGCATTGATCTACAACACCACCCACGACAACGAGGAGTACGGCTACCTGGCCGTCTACATGCGCCTCAAGGGTGTGGTGCCGCCGTCGAGCGAACCCCGCCCGCCCATGTAGTAGCCGGGCGTGAGCCGAAGCGCTCCGGCCGTTACCAGCGGCGGTCCTCTCGCTGCATAGCCTGCGAACTTGGAAAGGGGCCTTGTGCGCGCGGCCGCCGGGCGCGTATCCGCCGCGCTTGATTCAGAAGTTCTCTGCGGCTGGCCAGCTCCTTCGCGGTCGGAACGTTTTCCTCCAACAGCGCGATCACTTCCGCCGAGATGGATTTCCTGCGTTCACGAGCGCGCATCCGCAGGGCGTCGTACAGGTCTGGCGGAACGTTCTCGACGTACAGCGTTGGCATAGAACACGTCTAGGAATAGTCTAGCAGTGTCCTGGTAACGCGGCCGCCTGATTTGTTCCTCAGTGCTTCGGGCCGCGGGGTGCCCTCTGGGCCGCCCAGCCCCTACACCGCACTCTTGTAGGGGCGAGGCATGCCTCGCCCTCGCGCCGCATGCTCCCCGCGGCCGGGGAAGAAATCACACTCCCGCCAGTTCCCGTTGCCCTCGCAGCGTGATCGGCACAAAATCGCGCTTATCCTGGCCCGTGTAAATCTGGCGCGGCCGCGCGATCTTCTGTTCCGGGTCTTCCAGCATTTCCTGCCATTGCGCCAGCCACCCGACCGTGCGCGGAATCCCGAACAGCACCGTGAACTGGTCCGGCGTGAAGCCCATCGCCTGATAGATGATCCCCGAATAGAAATCCACGTTGGGGTACAACTTGCGCTTGATGAAGTACTCGTCGGAAAGCGCGATCCGCTCCAGATCCAACGCGATGTCGATCTTGGGGTTGCGGCCCGTCACCTCGAACACCTCCTCGGCCACCCGCTTGATGATGCGGGCCCGCGGGTCGTAGTTCTTGTAGACCCGGTGGCCGAACCCCATCAGCTTGCGCTTGCCGTATTTCACCTGCTCGACGAAGGCCGGGATGCGGTCCTTCGAGCCGATCTCGTCCAGCATGCGCAGCACCTCTTCATTGGCCCCCCCGTGCAGCGGGCCGGAGAGCGCCGCGATGGCCGCGGCCGCCGTCGCAAACGGATCGGCCTGCGAACTGCCCACCGCGCGCATCGCGCTGGTGCTGCAATTCTGCTCGTGGTCGGCGTGCAGAATGAACAGCACCTCGAGCGCGCGCGCCAGCACCGGGTTGGCTGCATACTTGGGCTCCGTCCGCCTCCATAGCATGTTCATGTAGTTCTGGGTGTAGCCCAGGTCGGGATCGGGGTAGACGTACGGCAACCCCAGCCGGTGCCGGTAGGCGTACGCCGCCAGCGTCGGCATCTTGCCGATCAACCGGATGATCTGCTTGCGGCGGCACTTGGGGTCGCCGATATTGCGCGCATCCGGATAAAACGTCGAGAGCGCCGCAACCGTGCTGATCAGCACCCCCATCGGGTGCGCGTCATGGTGAAAACCGTCCATGAACTTCTTCACGTTCTCGTGCGTCATGGCGTGGTGCATCACTTCGCAGCTCCAGTTCTCTAACTCCTCCGTCGTCGGCAATTCGCCGTGGAGCAGCAGATAAGCCACCTCCAGAAAGGTGCAGTGCTCCGCCAGTTGCTCGATCGGGTAGCCGCGGTAGCGTAGGATCCCTTTGTCGCCGTCCAAGTACGTGATGGCGCTCTGGCAGGAAGCCGTGTTCATGAAGGCCGGATCGTAGGTCATCAGGCCGAAGTCCTCCGGACCGGTCTTGATCTGGCGCAGGTCCATGGCGCGAATCGTGCCGCGGGAAATAGGGATTGAATAGGTCTGTTCTGTGCGATTATCGATGATGGTCAGCGTCTCGTTGGGCATCGGCGGCATCCCTGCACGCAGCTTTCCACCCTTGGACGTAGTGTTTTCCCACATTTACGAGATTACAAACGGCGCACCGGGGCTTTTCACGCAAGCCACTGGGTGCCGTAACCCCATCGCACCCCACACCGTGACAATTCCCCAACCGGCCCGTCCAATCTTACAGGCAGGTGGTATGGGAGCCGGCAAGACGTTAGACTAACCTGGTTTATGGCTCAGGATGCAGCCGGAGCGATAGGCGCCCGATTGAGTCCCCAGATGGATTCGCTGATTCGGGCGGCCCAGCGCGGCGACCAGGACGCCTTCGAGCAACTGGTCCGCGCTCACGACCAAAGTGTGCTTCGGCTCGCCATGAACTTGCTGCGGTCCCCGGAAGATGCGCGCGATGTCTACCAGGAAGCGTTCCTGCGGGTCTACCGGAACCTCGATTCGTTCCGGTTCGATTGCAGCTTTCATACCTGGCTGTACCGCATCGTGACCAACATCTGTCTGGATCGACTGCGCAAGCGGAAGGTCCGGAAAGAGGAGTCCGCGGTGGTGGAAACGTCGGATGGGCCCATCGACCGGATGGAAGTTTTTGAAGAGGAATCCGCGCACGCCAACCCGGAACGCGCCGTCTGGAACCGGGAGCTGAACGAGCGTATTGAGAGTGCGCTCCAGGACCTCACCCCGCGTGAGCGCATGGTTTTCGAGCTCCGGCACTACCAGGGATTGCGGTTGCGAAACATCGGTGAAATGCTGGGCACCACCGAAGAGGCCGCCAAGAACTGCCTCTTTCGGGCCACCCAGAAAATGCGTGCGGTATTGGGAGATTGCGTATGACTTGCGATTCGGTTGCCAGGCTGATTCCCCTCTATTTTTACGGCGAGTTGATGCCGGAAGAGGAAGACCGCCTGGAAGAACACCTGCACGCGTGTGCCCCCTGCACGCGCGAAATGGAGCGGCAGCGCGCCATGGCGGCGGCGCTCGACCGGCGCCACACGGAGGTTCCGCCCTTGCTCCTGGGGGCCTGCCGCGCCGATCTGCTGGCCGCCATCCAGGGCGGCGCGCCGCGCCTCTTCGAGCCCGCCAAAGGCCCTTGGACGCTGTTTCTGGAAGCCCTGGCAGCCACGCTCGCGGGGCTTAATCGTTACCGCACGCCCGTGGGCGCGGTGGCGCTCGTGGCGGTGGGCTTCTTCGCCGCGCGCTTCACCGGCGCCGGCCTGCCGGCGTCTTCGCTTTCCCCGGCCGGCGAAGTCTTCTCCACGGTCCGTTCCGTCGAGCCCGACAGCTCCGGCCGCGTGCAAATTGCCTTCGATGAAACGCGGCGGCGCGTGGTCTCCGGCGCCGCCGGCGATCGCGACATCCAGAGGCTGCTGCTGGCCGCCGCGCGCGAGGACAATCCAGCCGTCCGCGTGGAATCCGTGGACCTGCTGAAGAGCCGTGCGGACTCCGGGGAAGTGCGCGATGCCCTGCTCAATGCCGTGGCGCGCGACTCCAACGCGGGCGTGCGGCTGAAGGCTCTGGATGGCTTGAAGCCGCTGGCGGGCGATTCCCAGGTTCGCAAAATCCTCGCTCAGGTGCTCCTGGCCGACGACAACCCCGCCGTCCGCATGCAGGTGGTCGACCTGCTGGTGTCGCACCGCGACGATTCCGTGGTCGGAGTTCTCCAGAACCTGGTGCAGAAGGAAGACAACAACTATGTGCGCCTCAAGTGCGAGAAGGCGCTGAAGGATATGAATGCGTCGATCGGGACTTTTTAGCGCTCGGGTTGCTCTCGCGTTGCTGCCCCTGGTTGCTTTCGCGCAGCAGGAACTCACGCGCCAGGGCGATCTTTGGGTGCGCACGCATTACGGCGCCGGCCCCGCGGCGCCCCGTTTGCGGGTGAACGCGCATGGGCCCGTGACGCTTGAAGGCGGCGTTTCGCTCAACGTGTCCTACCAGGTGAAGCTGAGCGTGAAGACGCGCACCGCCGCCGAGGCGCTCCGCCTCCTCGATCGATATGCCGTGCGATTGGCGCCACAGGGCGATTGGCTGGTGTTGACGGCGCCAGGCGGCCCCTTCCTGTCCGCTGTTTCCGTGAAAGCGCCGCGCTTGGCCGCTGCCGCCGTCTCCACCTCCGGCGGCGCGGTCGATGTGCGCGGCGTCGATGGCGCGCTGGTGGTCGATTCGGGCGGCGGTGAGTTGTTTGTGGACCGCGTTCGCGGCGATTGCAAGCTCTTTACCCGTGGCGGCGACGTTCGCGTCGGGCAGGTGGAGGGATCGCTCGACTGCGCCTCTGGCGCCGGACGCATAACGGTGGGAACGGTGCGCGGAGAAGCCGTCCTCACCACCGAGGGTGGCGACATCGTGGCCACCGAAGTGGGCGGCCGGGTGCGCGCGCAAACCCGCGCCGGAGGCATCCACATTGCCAAGGCGGGCGGGGCCGTGACGGCCACTACCGGTGGAGGCCGCATCATCGTCGACTCCGCCAACGGGGTGGTCATTACCCACAACGTGGCGGGGCCCGTGCAAGTGGGCGCCGCCGCCAGTGTCGAGTGCGAATCCGGCGCCGGCGGCGTTCAGATCGGCAATATCCTGGGGAGCATGCAGGTTTCTACCATGATGGGCAGCATCCTGGCCGATCTGCTGGGCGGCAAGCCGGCCGATTCCTTCCTGGCCTCCGGCGATGGTGACATTACCGTGCTCATCCCGTCTAACGTGGGTGTGACCATCCGGGCCGAAAGCGAGATGGCCGATACCATCCGCCGGATCGTCTCCGAATTCCCTGGAATCCCGGTGCGCAGACAGGGGGCGCAGATTGTAGCCGAGGGGCCGGTAAACGGCGGAGGACCGTTGTTGAGAATCTCCGCCACGCAAGGAACGATATTTATCAAACGTCAGCGATAGGAGTTTCTTTATGAGACTGAGTTTCGGAATTGGTATGGCATGTCTGGCGGCCGGTTTGTCCGCGCAGGTCATGGTGCCAAGAGGTGGCGCCAGCTACCTGGGAATTGGCGTGGCCGATGTCACCGCCGAGCGCGCCAAGGCCCTCAACTTGAAAGAGGTGCGCGGCGCGGAAGTGACCAACGTGGCCGAGGACAGCCCCGCCTCCAAGGCGGGCATCAAAGAAGGCGACGTCGCGCTGGAGTATGACGGGACCGCCGTTCAGGGTATCGAACAGTTCACCCGGCTGGTGCGCGAGACTCCCGTCGGCCGCCAGGTGAAGATTGTGGTATGGCGAAACGGCGCGGCGCAAACCCTGACTGCCACCGTCGAGGCGAGAAGGGGTGCGGTGATCCGGTCTGACGGCGGCGCGTGGACCCTTGACATGCCGTCGATTCGCGTGCCCATGCCCCAGATCGAGATACCGCGGTTCCAGATGACCTGGCAGAATCCGGCCCTGGGAATCGAGGGCGAATCGCTGCGTTCGCAAGAGCAGCTCGCGGACTTCTTCGGCGTCAAGGAGGGCGTGCTGGTCAAGCTGGTGCGCAAGAATTCGGCCGCCGAGAAAGCCGGCATCAAGGCCGGCGACGTGGTCGTCAAGGTGGATGATTCCACGGTCGCCACCCCGCAGGAGATCACCAGAACCTTGCGCGCGCTAGGGTCGAAGAAGACCTTCACGGTGAAAGTAGTACGAAACAAGAAGGAGATGCCCCTCACGGTCACCATAGAAGACAGGGGCGGCGCCATGCGCCCCGCGGATCCCGCCCTGCAGTGCTGACATAGGGGCTTGACCACAATTAGGGGCCTGACCACTCTGTCCCAAGGCGCCGGGATGCCCACTTGGGGCCCTGCGCCGCGCGGACAGAGCGGTCTGTCCCCGCGTCCGCGTGCACCGGCTGCGCCGCGTGGACGCTGGTGTCTCTTCCGAAAATCTCTTCGGGCCTGTGCTGGTCAGGCGGCAATCGGCTCTAAGCTGACCTTGAAACCGAGTCTTTCCAGTTTCTTGAGGTAGGTTTTCTTTAGGCCCTCCAGGTTTTGTTTCTCAAAATAGTCGGCGCCCAGTTCGCGATACTCGACGTCGCGCCGGAGCATGTGCCAGATGGCAGCGAGCATGGAGTGGGCCACTCCTACCAGGGCTCGCCCTTTGCCACGATGGAGCAACCGGCGGTACTGAGCGGCGAAGTAGCTGTTCTTGTCATGGGTGGCCGCCCAGGCGCACTGCGTCAGGCTGCCCCGCAGCCATCGGTTCCCCTTGCCGGTCTTGCCGTTCCGTTGTTTGCCCGCGGTCTTGTTATTGCCGGGAGCGATGGTCGCCCAGCGGCAAAACTGCTGCGGCGTCGGAAACGGATCCATCTCCACGCCAGTCTCGGAAAGGATCGCGGCCGCCGACAGCCGATCGATCCCTGGCACCGAGTCCAGTCGAGCCATCTGCTTGTCAAAAGGGCGCGAGTACTCCTCAATTTGCTGTTCGAAACGCTCGATCCTTCGGCACAGATCGTCGAATTGATTGAGCAGTTGTTTCAGCAAAAAAGTCTGATGGGGTCGAAAATAGCCCTCCAGCTCCGCCACCAGTTGCGGGATCTTGGACCGCATTCGACCCAGCGCCAACTCGGCGATCTTGGTGGTGTCGGTCTCGCCCCGGATCGATTCTTCCACCATACTATGGCCTCCAGCCCGGAGGGCAACTTCGTCCTGCTGCTGGCGGGCAACGGCTCGGCCTTTCTCTATAGCGCGGCCGCCGACGATTTTGTGGCCGCACGGCAAGTGATTCCGACCCCCATTCAAGGCTATTACGGACCCATCGCCGCCGGACCGGCTGGGCAGTATTACCTGGTGAACGACCAGGTGCTGAACCAGGCCCTGACGCCTATCGGCACGTCGACCACCGCCTCGCGGCCGGTTTCCGCCGTGGCCGCCGTGGACGACCGGAGCTTCGTCCGGTTCTCCATGCCGCCGCGCGCCAGCGCCACCGCGGTTGCCACCGATGCCGGGCTGATCGAGGTGGTGAATGCGACCTCGCAGCAGACCACCACCGCGGCCAATGCATTGGAGGGGCCGCTCACTGTTGTGGCCACCGGGCAACGCGCCAACATCGACGGCCGCACCATGGCCATCGATCCCACCTCCGCCACCAACCGTTCTGGGCGGCACTTGCGTGACGCTCAACAACACACCTCTGCCGCTGCTGGCCACCTTTCCCAGCCCGATCAACGCCCAGTTACCGCCTACGCTTGCCGCCGGCAGGTATCCACTCGTGGTGCGCTCCATCGCCAACCACGAGGCCTCCAGCAGCGCCACCGTCGCGGTTGCCAAGTACGCTCCGGCCATCTTTGTGGATGCGGACGGGCCGGCCATCTTCCACCAGGACGGCACTCGGCTGGACCGCTACCATCCCGGCCAGCGGGATGAGACCCTCACCATCTACGCCACCGGGCTGGGGCCTACCACCGGCGGCAAGGTGACGGCGGGGGTTCCCGCTCCTTTGAGCACGCTGGCGGTAACCGGCCCGGTCGAGGTGTTTTTTGGCGATCCGACCATCTCCGACGCGCAAGAGATTGTGGACTGGAGCGGCCTCGCTCCCGGGTTGATCGGCGTCTACCAGATCAATTGCCGCATACCAGGCACGCACTTGAAAGGCGACGCGCTCCCCGTGACCCTGCGAATCGGCGGCGTCAGCAGCCCCGTCACGGGCCCCAACGCACCCACCGTATACGTAGAATAGAGCGCCCCGGCCCCTGGCCCCTGGCCCCTGCTGCTATAATGTCTCCGCGGATGCTTTTCCATGCCTCGGCCATGGAATTTGGCGCGAAAGTGTAAGAGAATCAGTCTGAGGAAGCTATGCGTTCCACACGTCTAGTCGCGATTATTATAACGGCGGTTTTAGCGCTGGTATCGTGCAGCCGCGATCCCAACGTCGCCAAGAGGCGTTATCTCGAAAGCGGAAACAAGTACTTCGACAAAGGCAAGTTCAAAGAAGCGCGCATTATGTACCTCAACGCTAAGGCCAAGGACCAGCGTTGGGGGCCGGCGTACTACAAGCTGGGCCTGACCGCTCTCAAGCTGGGTTCCATGACCGAGGCGGTGAACGCGTTTCGCCGCGCTGTCGAGTTGCTGCCGCTGAGCCAGGCCGATCACTGGGACGCCGTCGTCAAGCTGAGCGAGATTTACCTCGGGGGGACGCGCGGGATGGAATCCAACTTGAGCAAGCCCTACCTGGACGAAGTTGGGGTCTTTTGCAATCAACTGCTGCAGCGCGACCCCAATTCCTACGACGGCCACCGGCTCACTGGCGATCTGGACTACGCGCGCGCCACCGAGCGCTTCAAGGTCGCCAGGCGGGACGAGGGCCGGGACTTCCTCGACAAGGCCATCGCCGAGTATCGCAAAGCCGAGGCCATCAAGCCCGGGCAGGTCGGCGTGGTGATGCAGTTGGCGCGGGTCTTGGCGGCCGAAACCCAATTCGCCGAGGCGGAAAAGCTTTACCGCAGCGTCTTCGAAAAGGACAAAACGTTTCAATACGCCTACACCGAACTCTACCGCCTGCTCATGTTCCAAGGGAAGCCCGCCGACGCCGAGCAGGTGTTGAAGCTGGGAGCCCAGAACAATCCTAAACAGTTCGGATTCCTCACCCTGCTCGCCATGCATTACTACGGCCAGAAGCGGCGTGAGGACATGGTGGGCATCCTCAATCAGATCAAGTCCCATGCCAAGGAATTCCCGCAGGCATACCTCACGGTCGGCGATTTCTATCTGCGCATGGGAGACGGAGACTCCGCCGTCCGCGAGTACCGCGAGGGCATGACAAAGGATGTCCCGAAGAAGACCACCTACGAGAAACGCATCATCGAAGTGCTCATGCGGCAGGGCAAGCGGACCGAGGCGGCCGATTTGAATTCCCGGATCCTCAAAGACGATCCCAACGACAACGACGCGCGCGGCCTGGCGGCCTCCTTCATGCTGGACAAAGGCGAGGTCGCCAAGGCCCTGTCGGAGTTGCAAGCCGTGGTGGCCCACTCGCCGGACAACCCCGTCGCGCAGTACAACCTGGGCCGCGCCCACGCCGCGCGCGGCGAGTGGGAGCAGGCGCGGCAGTGTTTCCAGAAGGCCATAGATCTCCGGACGGACTACGTCCTCGCGCGGCTGGCCCTGGCGCAGTTGCAGATGACCCGCGGGGACTTCGACGCCGCCCTCAAAAGCTCCCAGGCGGTGCTCTCGATCGACCGCAACAACAACAGCGCCCGGCTCATCGCATCGGCGGCTCTCATGGGCCAGAAAAAGTTTGGGGACTCGCACCAACTGCTGGACTCCATGCTGAAGGCCAACCCCAGTTCTCCCGACGTCCTTTTCCAGTTGGGCGTCGTGAACTTGGCGGAGAACAAGTACAAGGAAGCCGAAGACGCCTTTCGGCGCTCCTACGAGTTGAACCCCGCCAACTCGCGTGGATTGATGGGCATGGTCGAGACGGAGATGGCGCAGAACCATCCGGACCAGGCCATGCAACTGCTGCAAACTGAATCCGCCAAGGCTCCCACTCGTATGGACTTCATCCTCGCCCTGGGCAATACCGCCGTCCGCGCCGGCAAGTTCGACCTCGCCATCTCCTATTTCGAAAGGGTGTCGGCCGCCCTGCAGAAAGGGTCGAAAGCGCAAGGGGACCTTTACCTGCGCATCGGCGAGACCTACCGCCGCAAGGGCGATCTCACCAGCTCCATCATCGCGCTGCAAAAGGCCCGCGAGATCCTGCCCGACAACGGCGTGGTGCTGAGCACGCTCGCGCTGGTGCTGGACGCCGCCGGGCGCTGGTCCGAAGCCAAGCAAGTGTATGAAGTGGTTATCAAGCTCGATCCCACCAATGGCGTGGCCCTGAACAACCTGGCGTTCCTGCTTTCCGAGCACGGCGGCGATCTCGACGACGCCCTCACCAAGGCGCAGCGTGCCAAGCAGTTGCTGCCCAACCTCAGCGAGGTCTCCGACACCCTGGGCTGGATCTACCTCAAGAAGAACCTCACCGACAACGCCATCGACATCTTCAAAGATTTGGTGAACAAAGTGCCCGCCCAGGCGATTTTTCGGTATCACCTGGGGATGGCGTATTCACAAAAGGGCGACAAGACTCGTGCGCTGAAGGAGCTTCAAGACGCGCTGAAGTACAATCCCACCAAGGGAGACCGCGACAAGATTCAGCAGTTGATCACCAGACTCGGGTAGCTGGGTCGCTCCGCGCCGCACTGCTCGGCGCCGCCAGCCCGGCAAGAAGGCTGCGAAGCTTCTCGGGTTCCAGCGGCTTCGTCAGGGGTAACTATCCATCCCGGCGCGCAGGCAGTTGTCGCGATCCTCTGTCGTCGCATGCGCGCTGACCCCGCAGCTGACCGGCTGGCGAGCGGCCGGCAGGCGGCTCCGGATTTCGCGGGTGACGGCCAGACCGTCTACCTCTGGCATCTGAACGTCCATAAGAACCAGGTCATAGTCGTGTTCCAGCACGGCCGCAACAGCCTGTAAACCGTCCGTGACCAGATCCGCATTCACCCCCAGCCTTCGCGACAGCCCCAGGATGACTTTCTGGTTCACCGGGTTGTCCTCCGCGCGTCGTCCGCCATGCCTTGGGCGCCACCCTGCATCCCGCCCACTCGAGTGAGGGCCTGAAAACGCTGCCCGTCGAAACGGAAGATCTGCGCGCAGGTGTTAGCCCACAGGGCGCCATCCGCGGCAACGCGCAGGGTGTGAACTTCGTTGGTACAGGGCAGCCCCTCGGCCGCTCCCATCAGGCGAAAGCGGGTTCCGTCATACCGGTACAGGCCGCCTTCCGACCCGGCCCAGATGTAGCCCGCGCCATCTTGCGCCAATGCCGTCCTACTAACGCCTCAAAATGCCCGGCTGGGCCGCTAGCCCGGGCGCGAATGCACCCGGTATTTCTTACCCGGATCGCTCACGATTTCTACCGTGATTTTGCGGAAATTCTCGTTGGGGTGGGCCTGCGGATAGCAGGTGATGGTGTAGGAGTTGCTCATGTCCTCACGGGCCGCATCCCTCTTGAGGCGGTCATGCGCTACTCGCAGTTCTGCTTCCAGAATTGTTCTAGTACCGGTACTAAATTGCTCTAGGCTGGTACTAAATTGTGCTTGATCGGAAAAGCCGCGCATGCTATCGTGAATTCATTCTTGCTTAAATCCGGAGGAAGATAGAATGAGACGTTTCTTCGTAAGCGCCGCGTTCCTAGCGCTCGTTGGCGCGCTGTCCGTCCATGCTTCAACCATAGCTTATAGCGATCCTGCCGGCCAAGGCAGTCAGGACTGGGGAGGCAACCTTGGATTGAACTTTGACGTGATTTCGCCCATCTACGTCACCGCCCTGGGTGTGTTCGATGCGTCTGGAGTCGGCGTCATTACCGGACCGATTCAGGTGGTGATTTACAACGCCGCGGGATCACAGCTCACGCCTGTGGAGACTTTCCAGGGGAGCTATACGCCGGTCGGTTTCGACGTCTTCCAGACGATCACCCCGGTGTTCCTCGGACCCGGATCGTATCAGGTCGACGCTGTCGGATTCAGCAGGTCCGACCAAAACGGCAACTTGAATACGGGATCTTCTACCGGGCCGGTGTTGAACACTGGCGGTGGCCTATTGTCCTTCACCGGGGCGGGCTGGGACTCCAGCACCGTCCTTGATCACCCGAGTACCTGTGCCACCTGCCAAGCGATGCCCGCTCAGGAGAGGCAATTCGATGCGGGCACCTTCCAGTTTACAGGGGTTCCCGAGCCCGCCACCTTTGCCCTGTTCGGCTGCGGCTTTCTCGGCCTGGCGGCCATTCTGCGCCGCCGCCGCGTCCGCTAAGCGCGCCTCTCTACCCGCCTCCGGCTGACGCGGCGTTTATCGCCCCGCGCCACTTCTTGGCGGATTTGGGGCAGGCTCAGAATGCCCGGCTCGGCCGGTAGCCCGGGCGCGAATGCACCCGGTATTTCTTGCCCGGATCGCTCACGATTTCTACCGTGATTTTGCGGAAATTCTCGTTGGGGTTGGCCTGCGGATAGTACGTGATGGTGTAGGAGTTGCTCATGTCCTCGCGGATGTCCTCGAACGCCTCCACCTGCTTCTGCCATGTCTTCGCCCAGTAGGATTTGCCCCCGGTGCGCTGCGCCATGCGGCGGAAAACGCCGCTCGAAATGGGATCCTTGTTCACCTCGCTGGTGGAAATGACGTAAATCGGGATGCCTTCGTCTTCGGCCACGGCGCGCACGTCGTCGGGGGCCACCATGCTGGCATTGTCGGGCCCGTTCGAGAACACGATGATCACCTTGCGACCGGGGATCTTGGCGGCGTCGCGAAGCGTGAGCAGCAGGCAATTGTATAGCGCCGTGTCGTCGCCGGCCACCGAGTTGCGCAGGCCGCCAATCGCTTCGCCGTGATCCCGCGTCAGAGAGGCCGCGCGCGATAGGTTGCGGCTGAAGGTGTAGACCGCGATCGAATCGGCGCGGTCCAGGCCGCGCACGAAATCCGCAATCGCGTCCTCGGCGTAGACGAAGCTGCGGTACATGAAGTTGCTCGTGTCGAACAACACGAAAACGTTGCTGCCGACGAAAGCGTCCGGGCGGTCCAGACCCGGCAGGGCGTCTTTCTTGGCTTCCAGCAGCGGGCGCGTGGCCCCGTTGTCGGCCACCGCCACGGGGGCCTTGGCGCCTTCCGCGAAAGTCCCGATCTTTTGCAGGATGCCGTCTTCGTAAATTCGAAAGTCGCTTGGTTTGAGGCCGTTGATGTAGTGGTTCTTGCTGTCCGTCACCTGGAAGCTGAGCACCACCATGTCCACCTTCACCCGAAAAACCGGCCGCTGGCCGACCTCCTGGCCGCGGAGTACCAGCCCGGCCGCTGTCATCCCCATGAATCCTCGCCGCGAAATCGTCATGATCGTTTACCAGTTCAGGAATTCTTCGATGCCGGGTTTCTCGCTGGCGGCCGCCGCGCGGCTGCGCGTCCGTACATCCTCGCCCACCAGGCGCAGCGACTTCAGCACCGCCGGCCAATCTTCCAGGTGCGAGGCGAAGATGCGCTCGACCAGTTTCTGCGTCCACTCCGGAATGCGCAGGTTGAGCTGCGCCGGCGGGACGCTGAGTTCGTCGGCCAGGGCCGCCCAGTATAAGGCGTTCGATTCCCAGCTTTCCGCCATAATGCGGCTCGAGTACCCCATCAAAGTGGGGAACGTGCGAAGGTTGAGCAACTCCGGCTCGTAGGAATTCGCGAGCGTGGGCTTGGGCGTGCCGAAGGCGCGGGATATGGCCGCGTAGTTCACTTCCTTGGGCGATGCCTGGGCGAGCTGGCGCAGTTCCGCCAGGATGCAGGAACTATCGGCGAAGCCCTGCCGCGAGGCCATGTCCCGCCCCAGCCAGAACAGCTCCGAGGGCGTCACACGCTCCACGGCATCCTTCACCGCGCCCCGATCGATCAAGGCCCCCACCTCGTGCGTGCGCGCCGGCGGGGCCATTTGCGATAACGAATCCAGCACCTGTGCGCGCAACTCCGCATCCAAAGCCGATTCCGCCAGCAGCTCGCGGCCATAGCGCAGGTGCAGCCCCACCCAGTGGACTTGCGCCGGCGTGACGTTCCACCAGCGCGGAATCTTGGCGTCCAGGATCATTTGCGGCGCCAGGTCGCCCCAGATGAGCGCCTGGGTGTGCTCGGGAATCAGAAAGTTCTGCTCGGCTTCGGCCAGCGCGTAGGGCAGAGTCGAGAGCGAACCGGTCAGCCGGCCGCCGCCGTTCGAGGGCCACCCGGTGCCGAACAGTTCCGTGGATCGCCACGTGTGGCTCGAGCCCTGGGCCCCGACGAAATCGTGGCTGCGCACAAAGACCGGGTTGGTATAGAGGATCTGGGCCCCCGGTGGCGCGTAGTACGCGTAGTTGAAGGCCAGCAGCGTGTCGCGCAGCAGCGGCGCCATCAGCCCGCGCGCATCTTTGAGTTTTTCCGCATCCCCCGCCGCCTTTTCGATGGCCGCGCGCAGGTTGAGCTTGCGTTCGGCTTCGATGTGCCTTTCGGTCCAATACCCGAATCCCATGGCGTTCTTTTCCGGGCCGGTCAGGGAAGCGCGCGGAAGCAGAATCTCGCCGATCCCGCTGGCCAGCCTGTTGACCAGCGCCGTGTTCAGCTTCTCGCCATGGGAAATGCTCTCCATGTGGTCGGCAAGCTGGAACATGGTGTCGAGCGAGATGATGCGCTGCGCTTCCAGGATGCGGACCGTCTCCTGCGCCATCTGCTCGCGCGCCTCCGTGTCGCCGGCTTCCGGCGCCCCGGCCAGCAGGTCCACCAGCCACTCATGGGTATTGGAGGACCGGGCGGCCGCTGCCGGCCCCGAGGCCGCCCCGGCCAGCAGCAGCTTCACTCCGCCGCGGCCGGCGTCGAACAGCTCCCGGTCGTTGCGGATCTGGAGGAAAGAGCCGGCGATGCCGGAAAACACGGAGTCGGCCTGGCTTTCCGGAATGGTTTGCTGCCGGACCAGGATCTGCCACAGGCCAACCAGCGCCTGGAAGGAGCCTGCCACGTCCGAAAAGAACAACGGGTCCTTGATGCGATTGATGCTCTCGATCGCATCCATATACTGGTTGACGGATTTGTCGCTGATGCTGCGCGATTCGCTGAAGACGGCAAACTGGCTGCCGTAATCGTGGTAGGCCCGCGCCAGGCGTTCCACCGTGGCCGCCTCCAGAGGGGCGGCGCGATTGCGGTCCACGTCCGTGATGGCCATGAAAATCTTGAGCGGCTCGTTTTCCACGGACTTGCGGCATAGCGCAAAAAGGGCCTCCAGAACGTCGTCCGGCTCCTTCCAGCCGGTGGCGGAACGCGTGAGTTTGCCGTCGTACTTGCCCTGCGGGTGGCTCACGAAGAGGTTCTTCCAAACCTCCAGGCTGCCGGGGATGTGGGGCTTTCCGCCCGCGTCGATCTGCAGCCGCGTGGTCAGCAGCATCATATCTGTATTCGAGCGGAACACCGGCCGCGCAGGTCCCGGACTGGTGACCCGGCCGCGCACCGCCGCATAGAAACGCTTCATGCGGGCCGGGTCCGTCAGATAGTCGCGTACGGGGCCGTGGATGCGGGCCAGGGCGTCGTACAGGCTGGCCATCCAGCCGTCATCCTTGGCGATCAGCTTGTCGAAGAACGTCGCGCCCTGGTCGGGTGAGCCTCCCACCAACTCCCCCCACGCGCCCGCGGAGCGCTGACCGCCGGGAGTCACGGCCTTGCCGCCCCGAAGCTCGAACATGCCGCCGAAGAAATCCAGCACGTGCGAATACGCCTTGAGACGCGTAAACGGAACCGCTTTTCGCAGGCTCTCGGCGGTCTCGCGGTCCAGCTTGGAAAGACCCAGATAGAGCCGGCAGACCGACGGATCCGAGATGAAGCTCTCGATGAAATCCGCCGCCGTCTTATCCTTCACACCGGTCATCCAGTACTCCCACCCGAAAAACACCGACACCAGAGCGGGGTGGAAATCGTAGGAAAAGGGGCGGTTGGTGCGCAGGGCCTGCTCCAGGTCGTTCAGCGGGAAGCCCGAGTCGGTCGTGAGGAAGGCGCGGGGAGCGTTGACGGTTTCCAGCACCACCTCCGAGCCGCAGCCGCCGCGCATGCGGTAGCCCAGGATGCGAAGCAGGTCGGCCACATTGGGCGAATCGCAGCTTGCAATTTGGATGACCTTCCCATCGCCGGCCAGCTTATCCAGTTCGCGCGCCTGCGAAAGATAGCGGTGTACCAGCTTCAGGTACTCGGTCGGCTCGAGGGCCTCGTTGCTATGCGACGCCTGGTAGCCGTTGGTCACCACGTTGCGCGCCAGGGCGGACAGCATCTCGTCCGCGCCCGCTTCCGGCGAAATGGCCGCCATGCGGGCGAACGGGCGCATGGGCCCGGGAATCGGGGCCGTGGGCCAGTTCTCCGCGGCCGCCGGGGGCGCCGTCAAGCCCTTGCCGGCCAGCAGGTCGATGGCGGCAAGCCGCCTGGCAATGACTCCGGCGCGCGCCGTGTCGGGCGTATTCCGGAGGACCTCCAACAGTCTGGCATAGGCTTCGCGGCACGCTGGGTCGCCGTACCGTTCCAGGAACTCTGCGTAGCCGCTCAATGCGGAAACATCGTTGGGATTGTCCCGTGCGGCGCGGGCGAGAGCGGCACGCGCGCCGGCGCTGTCGCCGGAAGCCTCCGTCTGGGCCCTGACACGACCAGACGAGAGGAGAGTCAAGACAGCTAATGCAAAAACCGGCAACAATCTCATACAGCCCTCCGCCTCTGGTGAATCAATGTACCACGTTCTGGCTTGGTCTGGTGATTCTAAAAACAAACGAATCTAGAGTACAACCGGGGGGATGTTAAAATGGCGCCGGATGATTCAGGAAACAGCACCCATGCGCCACGACGAGAGCCGAAGGCCCTGGATCGAGAGCGCGGGCGCGCTGGTGGCCGCCATTGCCGCCGTCAAACTGCTCCTGCACCTGTATGCCGGCCGCCATTACGGCTACTTCGTTGACGAACTCTACTATCTGGCTTGTGCCGATCATCTGGCTTGGGGTTACGTGGACCAGCCGCCGCTGATCGCTCTCGTCGCCAGGATCGCGCGCGTGTTGCTGGGCGATTCCCTGCCGGCCATCCGTTTCTTCCCGGCTTTGGCCGGCGCGGGCACGGTGATGCTGACGGGTCTGATCGCCCGCGAACTGGGTGGGAAGCGCTTTGCCCAGGGCTTGGCGGCCCTCTGCGCCCTGGCCGCGCCGGGCTTCCTGGCGCTCGACCATTTTCTTTCGATGAACGCGTTTGAGCCTTTGTTCTGGATGGGCTGCGCCTGGGTGGTCATTCGTATCGTACGCGCCGGCAACGCCCGCCTCTGGCTGTGGTTCGGCCTGTTGGCGGGAATCGGTCTGGAGAACAAGTACTCCATGCTGATCTTTGGCTTCGGAATCATGGCCGGACTGCTGCTGACTCCGGAACGCCGCTTCCTCCGCACAAAGTGGCTCTGGATCGCCGGCCTCGTCGCATTCCTGATCTTCCTGCCCAACCTGCTGTGGAACCTCCAACACCATTTCCCGTTCCTGGAATTGCAGGCCAACATCCGGCGCAGCGGACGGAATGTGGATCTGACGCCGTTAGCGTTTCTGGGCCAGGAGATTCTGGCCATGCTTCCTATGAGCGCGCCGATCTGGCTGGCAGGCTTGTGGTTTTTCTTCTTCCGCCGCGAGGGAAAGCCGTTTCGTGCGCTCGGCTGGGCCTGGCTGACGGCGGCGGCGCTGATCCTGGCGCTCAACCCGCGTACGTATTACCTGTTCCCCGCTTTTCCGATGCTGTTCGCCGGCGGCAGCGTGCTCTGGGAGCGATGGCTGGCTGGCGCTCGCCTACAGTGGATCAAGCCGGCGTATGCGTCTCTGATAGTCCTGATGGCCGCGGTGTTGGTGCCGACCCTGGTTCCGGTGCTGCCCGTCGAGACCTACATCCGCTATTCGGCAGCCATGCATCTTCAGCAGCCGCGATTCGAGACGCACAAACTCGGCCCGCTGCCGCAGCTTTTTGCCGACCAGTTCGGCTGGGAGGAGATGGTGGCCACGGTAGCGCGCGTTTATAACGGTTTGCCCGCGGATGTGCGAGCCAGGACCGCGATCTTCGGGCAGAACTACGGCCAGGCGGGCGCGGTGGATCTGTTTGGCCCCAAGTACGGGCTGCCCAAAGCCATCAGCGGACACCAGAACTACTACTTGTGGGGACCGCGCGACTATACGGGCGAGAGCATCATCGTCATGCAGGACCGTCAAGAAGAACTCGAGAAGCTATTCCAAGTGGTCCGGAAGGTGGCCCGCGTCGAGCACCCCTACTCCATGCCCTACGAACACTTCGACGTGTTCTATTGCCGCGGATTGAGGTTGCCATTGAAGGAATTCTGGCCGCAAGTGAAGAAGTGGAACTAAGGCAGCGAAAAGGCCACGCGCCGCTCGCGGTTCAGTTGCAGGCTGAGATCGCGGTCCACGGTGTCGAGCGGCGCCTGCTTCTGTTCGTAGTCGAGCGTGATGTAGTGGAGGGTCTTGCCATCCACCCAGTACGCCTCGGCCGCGCGAATCGCGTGGTCGGCGAACGCCAGCAGATAAATGGGGGAGTCGCCGGTGCCTGAGGAGGATTTGATTTCCTGGCCATACTGATCGCATTGTCCGGGGACGGGATCGGCGCGCTCCACGTACCCCGTGCTGCGAGCCGCCTGGGCCGGTGCGGGATAGATCTCCGTCACGTTGGGCGAAGTATCGTAGCTATAAGGGTAGGAGTAGGCGTAAGGAGAGTAAGAGTAATCGTAGTAGCCAGGCCAGTAGGAGCCGCCGTAGAAACCGCCGTAGAACCCGCCGTAGTAGCCGCCGTAGCCGTAGGAACGGTAGCCCAATCCGCCGCGGAAGCCGGAGTATCCCCATCCCCCACCGCCGCCGTGAAAGCCACCCACCGCACCGCCGCCGTGAAAGCCGCCCGCCCCACCGCCGCCGTGAAAGCCGCCCGCCCCACCGCCGCCTCGCCGCTGTGCCGTGGCGCCTGCCGCCACCAGGCAAGCGCATAATGCGATTCGCAGAAGAACTCTCATAAAATGTCCCTCTACCTCGGAGCTTACTCCCAGCGGCGGCGTGCCGCAAGGGCGTAGCGCCCAGTTTTTCGGTGACCGATTTTCGAAAAAAGTTTCACCCTTTCGCCTCAATAGCTTACGGACGCCCGACGCCCGTCCGCTTGACACCCGTCTGCTACCCTGAAATCGGAAAGAGGCCTGCGCGGCGGGGTGCCCCCTGGGTCGCGCAGCCCCAACGGTTTTCTTGCTGGCCAGCAAGCGTTGCAACTGAGGTGGTAATGAACTCCCGGCAGCCCCTAGAAAGGCTTCGCGTCGACCAGCGGCGACGGGAGACATTGGAACCGGTTTCATAATGCCGCGGGATCGGCCTAACGGCTCCCCGTAGGTCTTCATAGAGCCAAGGCGTCAAACCGATGCTCACATAGCGCTATCCAGCGTCTATCCCTGACTCGCAGACGCGGCTCGAATCACTGGCGGCCGGACAACGCACGGCGAAAGTCCGCAGGATTCATCCTGTAGCCCCGGCCGCCGCAACGATCCTCGATCAAGTCCCTCCCCCTCGCCCGAAGTGTCTTTATCTCCGCTGTCTCCGTGTCTCTGCGGTGAAATTTCACTCCTGTGAAGAAACCGCCCATTTCTACGCACCCGCCGCGCATGTTCTAATAGATGTTTAAAGTTCTTCCATGCTCGCTACCCATATGCTTCGTCTGTCCCGCTTGGGGTTATTCTTCTGCGCCGCTTCAATGCTGGCCGCAACCGGTGCGCCTTCCCGCCCCGACGCAGCGCTCGCGCAGGCCCGGACGGCGCTGGCGCGACTGCCGCTGCGCTTCGAAGCCAACCGGGGCCAGTGGGACCCCGCCGTCCGCTACGCCGCGCACGCCAATGGTTATGCCTTGCTGCTGACGGCGGACGGCCCGGTCGTCGCCTTTCCGGGTTCCCAGCGCGTGAACATCCGCCTGCTCGATTCCAACCGGGCAGCCCCCATCGAAGCGCTCGACCCGCTTCCCTCGCACACGGACTATTTCCTCGGCAGCCGGCAACACTGGCACACCGGCATCCCCAACTACTCGCGCGTGCGCTATCGCGCGGTCTATCCCGGCATTGATGTGGTCTACTACGGGAACCCCAGCCGGTTGGAATACGACTTCGTGCTCCAGCCCGGCGCCGACCCCCGCGCCATTCGCTTCAAGTTTCGCGGCGCCGGCCATCTCAGAATCACGCCGGAAGGCGATTTGGCCTTCGAATCGGCCGGCACGCGCATGCTGCAAGAGAAACCGGCGATCTATCAAGAGGACGGGCGGACCGCGGCGCGGCGCCAGGTCCAGGGACGCTACGTGCTGATGGCGCGCAACGTGGTGGGGATCCGCCTCGAGCGCTATGACCGCACCCGGCCGCTGGTCATCGATCCCACATTGGTCTATTCCACTTTCATGGGAGGCTCGGGAGCCGACCAGATCACGGCGGCGCGGTTGGATTCCCTCGGCCATCTGTACGTTGCGGGTTCCACCGGCACTAACGACCTCGTGGCCACCACCAATACCTACCAGGCCGCCAACGCTGGCTTGACCGATATTTTCATTGCCGTCATCGACACCACTCCCGGCAATGGTTTCCCGATCCTCTATTTCAGCTATGTCGGCGGGACGGGCAACGACATTCCGCTGGCCATGGTTCTCGACTCGTCCAGTAACATCTACCTTACCGGAACCACCGATTCGACTGATTTTCCAACCGCCGGCAGCGCCATCGCAACCGCGGGCGGGGGATCCAATATCGTCTCGGGTTTCGTATTGGAGCTGAATCCCGGGCTTTCCTCCAGCACCAGCAGCCTGGTGTACTCCTCCTACCTGGGCGGCACCACCGGAAATCAAAGTGCCAATGGCATTGCCCTGGACCCGGGCGGGAATATCTACGTCATCGGCTCCACCAAAGCCACCGACTTCCCGGTGACGTCGACCGCTTATCAGTCGACACTGAACGGACTGCAGGACGCTTTTCTGTGTAAGATAACTCCGACATCGAGCACGCTGGCCTATTCCACGTATTTAGGTGGCGAGTTCGAAGACGATGGCCGGGGCATTGCCATAGCGTCCAACGGCCTGGTGTACTTCGCGGCTAATACCAACTCCTCCCAGTTTCCACTGGCCGGCGCTTCCTACGGGAGCAGCCTGGTAGGCAACTATGACATCATCATCGGCGCCATGGACATGACCCAGTCGGGAAGCGGTTCGCTGGTGTACGCCACCTACTTCGGCGGTTCGGACAACGACGAAGTGCGCAAGCTGGCGCTCGACGCCAACGGCAACCTGCTGTTGACCGGGTATACCCTTTCGGCCGATTTCCCGGTTACGCAGGATGCCATCCAGCCTGCCTACGGCGGGAACGGCGATGCCTTCGTCCTGGTGGTCAACCCCACGAACCCGGCATTCCTGCTGTACTCCAGCTATTTGGGCGGAGCCGATGGCGAGGTAGGCTTTGATATCGCGGCGGATGCCGCCGGCTTCCTGTACGTCACCGGCTATACGATATCGGCGAATTTTCCGACCACGGCGAACGCGCCCCAACCGGTATGGGGGCCAAGCATCGACATCTTTGTTGCCAAACTGCAGCGGGGTGTGGCGGGGCTTGCCGGCCTGCAATGGTCGACCTATTTCAGCAGCGGCGTCGCCAACTCGGGTCTGGCTCTGGTGGTGGGGCCGGACGGAACCGTTTACGTGACCGGTTATGCCGGAAGCCAGTTTCCGGCCAGCTCGGGCGCGACCCAGGGCGCGTTCGATGGCGGTTATAGCGACGGTTTCATCCTGGTGATGTCGCAGCCCTAGGCGTGTTCTAATGAGGATTCACACTTCATCCATGTTTTGGAGTTTTCGCTTTGCCGTAGTTCTCTGTGCCGCTCTGACACTGGCCGCGGCGCCGCGCGAAGCAGCCATCACGCAGGCCAAGGCTACGCTGGCCCAGACGCCCCTGCGTTTCGAGGCCAACCAGGGTCAGTGGGATCCGGCGGTGCTTTACGCCGCGCGGTCGGGCGGCTACGAGCTGATGCTCACCGCGCACGGGCCGGCCCTGACCCTCGCAGGCTCCCGCCGCGTGGATATCTCGCTGCCGAATTCCAATCCGGCGCCCACCATCGAAGCCGTCGGCAAGCTTCCCACGCGCACCGACTATTTCGTAGGGGCCCGGGAGCACTGGCATACCAACATCGCGAACTACTCGCGCATCCGTTACGGCGCGGTCTACCCTGGCGTGGATGTGGTCTACTACGGACGGCAGAACCAATTGGAGTTCGACTTCGTGCTTCAGCCCGGCGCCGATCCGCATGCGATTCGCCTGCGATTCCAGGGGGCCAGGCATCTCAGCATCACATCCGAGGGCGATCTGGCGTTCGAGTTCGGAAACGGGCGCATGCTTCAGAAGAAGCCGCTGATTTATCAGGAAGACCCGCTGACCGCGACCCGCCGCGAAATTCGAGGCCGCTACGTGCGGGTGGCGCGGGATGTCGTGGGGCTTCGCGTGGATGGCTATGATCGCAAGCGGCCGCTGGTGATCGATCCGACCCTGGTGTATTGCAGTTACCTGGGTGGCTCCGGTAGCGACCAGATCAACGCCGTCCAAGTGGATTCGCAGGGCCATCTCTACGTGGCGGGCTCCACTACTACCGGAGACCTGTTGGCCACCAACGGCGCATATTCGACCACCTTTAGCAGTCTGACCAGTATCTTTGTGGCGATCATCGACATCACTCCAGGCAGCGGTTACCCGATGCTTTATTTCACTTATATCGGTGGAGGGGGCGTGGACATCCCGCTGTCGATGGCTGTGGACGGCGAGGAAAACGTCTATCTTACCGGGACTACCACCTCGACCAGTTTCCCCATGACCGTCAATGCGGTGCAAACCACGGGAGCCGGCAGCGTGGTGGCCGCCTTCGTGCTCGAGCTGAATCCGTTTGGCTTGTCCGGCGGCGTTTCCCTGGTCTATTCGACTTTTCTGGGCGGCACCACGGGAGACACTTCCGGCAACGGCATTGCCGTGGATCGGAGGGGGTTGATTTACGTTATCGGCAGCACCAAGGCCACGGACTTCCCGTTGACCGATAGCGCCTACATGAGCGTGACATGGGGACCGCAGGACGCCTTCCTGTGCCAGATCGATCCAAACGCCGGCGCACTGGACTATTCCACCTACCTCGGCGGCGAACTGGCCGATCAAGGCCGCTCCATCGCGGTCGCCCCGAACGGCTTGGTCTACTTTGCGGTTACCACGGAATCCACCGAGTTCCCTATGGCCGGCTATGCCTACAACTACAACCTGACCGCACCCTTCGGCATTGTCCTTGGCGTAATGGACATGACCCAAACGGGAGCGGCTTCGCTGGTGTACGCCACCTACTTCGGTGGTTCGGACATACAGGAAGTGCGCGGGATTGCATTCGACTCCGCCGGCCGCCTGCTGGTGACGGGCTATACCCTGGCGACGGATTTTCCGGTCACGCCGGATGCCGTCCAGCCCAAACCGGGAGGCAATGGCGACGCGTTTGTGTCAGTGGTCAACCCCATGGACTGGTCGCATTTTCTGGTGTACTCCACCTATCTCGGCGGTTCGCAAGGAGAGGTGGCATATGGCATCGCGGGCGATAGCGCGGGCTACATCTACGTTACCGGCTACACGCTTTCGCCGGACTTTCCGACCACCGCCGACGCGATCGAGCCGCAATGGGGCGGCGGCATCGACTTGTTCCTCACCAAACTGAAGCCCGGCATCCCGGGGCCGGGCGGCCTGCAATCTTCGACCTATATCGGCCAGAGGGGCGTTTATTCACCCACTGCCCTCACGCTGGGACGCGATGGAACCATCTATCTGGTTGGCTGGGGTGGCGTCGGCCTGCCGAGTACCGCCGATGCGCTCCAGGGCTACGGCGGAGGCTTGAGCGACGGCTTCGTCATGGTGCTGGGCAAGTAGTTTGTGGCGCAGCCTCTCAGGCTGCCGTGTCCGCACTCATGCGGACACGTTTTGAGGGCCGCGAACCACGCCGCCCTCCGTTACTCCGTGCCGCCCGGTTTCAGCGGGTTTCTGGATTTCGAAATCGCCGGCGTCTCGGGTGTCCCGGCCTCGATGGCGTAAGTCGTCAGGCCGGCCTTGAGCAGTTCGAAGGCCGTCTGCGGGTCATCCGCATATTGGAACAACTTCAGGTCCTCGGGCGAGATCATGCCGTGGCGCACCAGCGCGTCGAAGTTGATAATCTCCTTCCAGTACTTCGACCCGTAAACCACAATGGTGAGTTTCTTCGCCAGCTTCTGGGTCTGCGAGAGCGTCAGCAGCTCCATCATCTCGTCCATGGTGCCGAAGCCGCCTGGAAACACCACCAGCGCTTTGGCCAGGTAAGCGAACCAGAATTTCCGCATGAAGAAGTAGTGGAACTCGAAGCTCAGCTCGGGCGTGATGTATGGGTTGGGAAACTGCTCGAAGGGCAGACCGATATTCAGCCCCACGGTCATCCCGTTAGCCTCGTGGGCCCCGCGGTTGGCCGCTTCCATGATGCCCGGCCCTCCGCCCGAACAGACCACGAACCGGTGGGAGCTGTTGGTGAACTGGATCGCCCATTCCGTCAGGAGTTTGGCCAGCGTGCGGGCATCCTGGTAATACTCCGACAGCGGGCCTTCCTCCCGCAGCCTCGCCGAGCCGAAGAACACCACGGTGTCCCGCACTCTCTCCCGGCGGAAATGGGCCAAAGGCTCCAGAAACTCGGAGAGGATGCGCAACGCCCGCGCATCCGGGCTGTTCAGGAACTTCTCATTCAGGTACGCGACTGGACGCCGGTCGCTATGGTTTGGCGGTTGATTTGGCATGCTTCTCTAATTCATCGACTTTCTTCTTCAATTCCCGCAGGGTCTTCAGCATTTCCGGCAGCTTTTGGTAGGCGGTCACCGCGCGCAGCCACTCGTTGGCGGCAAAGGCCGGCGATCCCGAAATGCGCGCGCCCGGCGCCACGTCGCCGCCAATACCGCTTTGCGCATAGACGATGGCTCCCTCGTGCACCGTCAGGTGGCCGGAAGATCCTACCTGTCCCGCCAGCAGCACGTTGCGCTCCAGCACCGTGCTCCCCGCCAGCCCGGTCTGCGCGCAGATGATGTTGTCTTCTCCCACGGTGCAGGCATGTCCCACTTGCACCAGGCTGTCGATCTTGGCGCCGCGTTTCACGCGCGTCTCCCCCACTGTGGCGCGGTCCACCGAGGTGAGGGTTTGGATTTCGACATCGTCCTCGATTACGGTGCGGCCGGACTGCACGATCTTGAAGTGCGTGCCGTCGGCGCGCTTGGCGAACCCGAAGCCGTCCCCGCCCACCACCACGCCATTCTGCAGAATCACGCGATTGCCGATGCGGCAGAACTCCCGCACTGTGGCATGGGAATGCGCCAGGAAATCGTCGCCGATCTCAGCGCCTTCATAAATCACCACGTGCGGATGGAGCACCGCATTGCGGCCGATACGCGCACGCTCCCCCACCACCGCGAACGGGCCGATCGAGCAATTTACGCCCACCACCGCGCTAGCGGCCACCCAAGCCAGCGGATGAATGCCGGGCGCGGGCCGCGGCGGCTGATAGAAAAACTCGAGCGCGCGCGCGAAATCGAGATACGGGTTCTCGGAGACGAGACAGGCGATGGGGACGCCCGCCAGCGCCTCCGAAACCAGGATGGCGCCCGCCCTGGTGAGCTTCACCTTGGGCGCGTACTTGGGATTGGCCAGAAACGTGAGGTGCTCGGGCCCGGCGTTCTCCATGCCGGCCACGCCGGCGATTTCCAGTTCCCCGTCGCCTTCCAGGCGGCACCCCAGCCGTTCGGCAATTTCGCGAAGTTTCATAACCCAGACTTCCAGCGTACCGCGATCCAACCGCTCTCTAACGTTCGCGGCTCAGAATGACGCATCATGCCGAGCCGCGAACGTCAGAGAGCGGTCGTTGAAACATCCGGCCTGGTTTTGGGGTTCAATAGAGATTATGCGATTCGCTTGTGGGTTGCTTCTGCTGGGTCTACTTCTGGCTCTTCCCTTGGCCGCTCAATTCTCCGGCCGCGTTACCGGTTCCGTGGTCGATTCTTCCGGCGCCGTGGTGCCAGCCGCCGAAGTGGAACTGTACCTGGCGGGCGGCAACAGGCCGTTGCTCACCGCCAAGACCTCTACCGACGGCTCCTACAACTTCATCGCCGTGCGTCCGGCCTATTACGACCTCACGGTCGAGGCCGCCGGATTCGTGAAGACCACGCTGCGCGGCATCTCCGTCGACCCGGCGCGCGAAACCTCCGTGCCGCAAGTCAGGCTTCAGTTGCCCGCTGTCACCCAGACCGTCGATGTCTCCGCGGAAGTTCAGGGCGTGGACACCGCCAGCGCCGAAGTCGCGGACACGGTGAGCATGGAACAGATCAAGAACCTCCCCATCCTCGACCGCGATGTCCTCTCCATCCTGCAGACGCAGCCGGGAGTGGCTTCCAACGGTAATTCCTATACCGTGATCAACGGTCTGCGAACGTCTTACTCGAATATGACCCTGGATGGCATCAACATCCAGGACAACTATATCCGCGACAACGCGCTCGATTACACGCCCAACAAGCTGCGCATCGGCCAGGTGCGGCAGATGACGCTGGTCACGTCGAACGGCAACGCGGCGGCTTCCGGCGGCGCCACCGAAGCCGCGTTCTCCACGCCCTCGGGCACCAACGAATCCCACGGCGAGGTGTTCTGGTACAACCGCAACAACTATTTCTCCGCTAACGATTGGTTCAACAACCAGGCCGGCATCGGCAAGCCCTTCCTCAACCAGAACCAGTTCGGCGGCTTGATTGGCGGGCCCATCAGGAAGGACAAGCTGTTCTTCTATGCCAGCTACGAAGCTATCCGCGCGCACCAGCAGACGCCTCAGGACAACACCATCCTCACCGCCGCCGCACGCAGCGGCATCTTCACCTACAACTCCGGAGGCGCCGTGCACCAAGTCAACCTGCTGGCGCTACGCAACCTTCCCTCGATCGACCCCGCCATCCAGGCCCTGCTGGCGCAGGTGCCCACTCCCGACAAGATCAACAACGCCGACGTGGGCGACGGCCGGAACACCGGCGGCTATCGCTTCAACCAGCGCGACAACGAGCTCAACGACAACGTCACGGGCAAGATCGATTACAACCTCAGCCCCCGCCACGCCATCAGCGGATCGTACCTCTGGAACCGCGACAGCTCCGACCGGCCCGACGCGGAAAACGACTACTCGCTGGCGCCCAAAATCACCAATCCGACGCACGCCAACCTGGTGGCCGTATCCTGGCGGTGGACCCCCACGGCCCGGCTGACCAACGAAGTGCGCGGCGGCTTCAATCTCACCTATGCATACTTTCTCAGCTCCCAGCAGTTTGGTCCCTACTACCTGACGGGCACCATTTTTTCCGATCCCGTGAATGAGTTCCAACCGCAAGGCCGCAACACCAATACCTACAACCTGTCCGACGATGCGGCTTACCAGCGCGGCCGCCACTACATTCAGTTCGGCTTTCACATGCAGCAGGCGCGTGTGCGCTCCTACGACGCCTCCGGCGTGGTTCCCACTTACAGCCTGGCCATGGGATCCGGGCAGCCGGCGCTCTCGGGCAGGAACCTGCCGGGCGTGAGCAGCACCGATCTCGCCACCGCCAACGCGCTGCTGGCAACCTTGGGCGGCTACGTGGATGGCTATAGCCAGACGTTCAATGTCACCAGCCGGTCGTCCGGCTTCGTGGCCAAAGCCCCCTTCATACGCCACTTCCTCGACAACAGCTACGCCTTCTACGCGCAGGACAAGTTTAAGCTGCTGCCGAATCTCACCGTGACGCTGGGCCTGCGCTACCAGTTGCCCGGCGTCGTGGATGAGTCGGACTCACTCGAACTGTCGCCGGTACTCCAAGGCACAGCCGAGCAGACCCTGCTCTCCAACGCCACCTTGAATTTCGCGGGATCTTCGGCGGGCCGGCCCTGGTACCACCGCGAGTGGAAGGATTTCGCTCCCAACTTCGGCTTTGCGTGGGACGTGTTCGGCGATGGAAAGACGGCGGTTCGCGGCGGCTATTCCCTCAGCTACGTGAACGACCAGGAGATCCTGGCGCCGGAAGACTTGCTCGAGATAAACGCCGGGCTGCAAGGCATTGCTGCCACCACCGGCCTGTCCAATCGCGTTTCGACCGGCCTGCCGCAGATCGTTCCTCCCACTTACCAAGTGCCCCTGACGGTCGCCGACAACTACGCCAACAACCCGTTCAATGCGGTGGGGATGATCGATCCGAACCTGAAGCATCCTTATGTGCAGCAGTATTCCATCGGCATCCAGCACCAGGTCAAGGGCACGCTCTTCGAAGCGCGCTACGTGGGCAACCACGTGGTTGGCGCCTACCGCGCGTTCGACTTCAACCAGGTGGTAATCAACCAGAATGGCTTCCTGCCGGACTTCCTGCGCGCCCAGAACAACGGCTGGCTGTCGACGGCAGCAAGCGGCGTCTTCAATCCCAACTACAATGCCTCCATCCCCGGCAGCCAGCAACTGACGGTCTTTCCGAAGCTCAGCCACAGCGCGCTGAGCGATTCCAATGTCCTCTATTACCTTCAAACCGGCGAGGTGGGCGAGCTGGGCAACTACTTGCAGACCAACGGAATGAATGGCCTGGTCAATTTCTACCAGAACCCCAACGCCCTGGGCACGGACCTGCTGACCAACTATTCCAGCTCCAGTTACAACTCGCTACAGCTCGAGGCGCGCCACCAAATGCGTTCCGGTCTGAGCTTCGAGGCCAATTACACCTTTTCTAAGGTGCTGAGCGACGCCGATGGCGACGTCCAATCGCGCCTCCAGCACTTCCTCGATATCAACAACCCCGGTATCGAGCGGTCGCGCGCCAACTTCGATCTCACCCACATGATCAAAGCCGATGGCTTCTACGAGTTGCCGTTGGGCAAGGGCCACCGCCTGCGCTACCGCCCTCTGGACCGCGTAATCGGCGGCTGGATCTTCGGGAGCACCATGGTATGCCAATCCGGCGCGCCGTTCTCGATCCTGTCGGGGCGGGGAACGCTCAACCGCGAATCGCGCTCCTACTACAACGGCGCCAATACCCTCCTCGGCGGCGCGCAACTCGCCAGCGTGGTCAAATTCCAGATGACCGGAAACGGCCCCATGATGATTTCCCAGTCCGCCATCAATTCCACCGACGGAACCGGCGTGAACACGGATGGCGAGCCGGCTTTCCAGGGCCAGGTCTTTTTCAATCCAGGCGCGGGGACGCTCGGCGGCTTGCAGCGCCGCATGTTCGACGGCCCATGGACCTTCGATATCGACATGCGGCTCAAAAAGACCGTTAACATCACCGAAACGAAGAAGGTAGAGCTGCTCATGGACGCCTTCAACGCCCTGAACCACCCCACTTTCTGGTCCGGCGACCAGAACATCAACACCACCACTTTCGGCGTGGTAAGCTCGATGTTTTTCCAGCCGCGCATCGTGCAGTTCGGGCTACACTACACATTCTGATGGAAAACCCGCAGTGAGGTCGCTGCTGCTGCTCGCATGCCTGGTGACAGCCGTGGTGTCTGGGGCCACACCGGCGGATCAGGACCCTCCCGCGCCGGCGGTCGAGCAGCGCACCAAGCTCAATCTCCTGGGGCAGACCGACGCCCAGTCCGGTGAGAGCCGCCGCAACGAGAACATCCAGTTCAACCTGGTGGACCGGAACCTGCTGCGCGATCTCAACACGCGCCTGGGCACCACCGCCACCATCGTTACCGAGTTCGCCCCCGACCGCGGTTACTACGGCGCCGAGTACGGGAACCAGCCCACCGCCACGATCCACGTCGAGCCCGGCGGCGGGCTGGGGATTCACGGCCGTCTCTTCGAATCGCACCTCAACAGCATCTTCAGCGCGCGCTCTTTCTTCCAAGTGGGCGGCGTCCAGCCAGCCCGCGAGAACAACTACGGCGCGGACCTGGCCAGCGCGCTGTGGGGAAACACCTTCTTCTCTTTCTCCGGCAGCCAGCAGCGGGCCCGCGGAATGGTCAATGGCAACGTGCTCGTGCCGCTCGCCGATGAGCGCACCCCGCTGGCCACCGATCCGACCATTGCCGCTTACGTGGCCCGCATTCTGGCCGCTTACCCGGCGCAGTTGCCCAACCGCACCGACATCGACCCGCGGATGCTCAACACCAACTCGCCCCAGGAAATCAACAGCGACACCGCCACCGCCCGCATCGACCGCCTTCTTTCCCACCGCGACCGGCTGGTGCTGCGCCAACAACTGGTCCACCAGCGCGTTCTGGCGTTCCAGTTCATCAAGGGCCAGAACCCCGACACCACTACCCGATCGCACCAATCCCGCATCACCTGGATTCGCGAGCAAAGCTCCGCCACCACCATCAACGTCTCGCTCGGATTCGACCGCCTGGCCTCCCAGCTCGCCCCCGCCAATGACAATCTCGGCCCGCAGATCTCGGTAGGCGGTCTCTCAACGCTGGGTCCCAACCCGGATGTTCCGCTCGACCGCGCGGAGAACATGTTCCGCCACGCGGCCCAGCTCCGTCACGCCGCCGGGCATCACCGGTGGACCGCCGGCTACGACCTGCTGCGCCGCTACCTCAACGGCTACCAGGACGATTCGGCGCTCGGCTCCATCTCCTTCCAGGGCGATCCGCTGCACGATGCCATCACCAACCTGCGCCTGGGCGAGGCCACCAAGATGTTTGTTTCCATAGGCGATACGCACCGCCGCTTCCGCAACTGGGACCAATCGTACTACGCCGGCGACAAGTGGCAGCCAGCTCCTGCCTTGACCGTTACTTTGGCGCTGCGCTATCAGCCCATATCCGTCCCCACCGAGGCCAACCACCTCACCGTGTTTCCCTATCGCTGCGACTGCAACAACGTCGGGCCGCTCGCCGGCGTCGCCTGGCGCCTGCCCGATGGGTTCGGGGTGGTACGCGCAGGCTATGGCCTGGTCTACGACAACATCATCCAGGCCACCTATCAGCAGTTACGGTTCAATCCACCCGGAAACTTGAAGCTGGTCATCAACAACCCGTATCTCCCCAACCCTGTAGGCGCCTACCTGAGCGGACCGCCGAGCGCCCAGCGCAACTCCCTGTACATTCTCGACCCCAACTTAATGGCGCCGTACTCCAGCCAATACAACTTCAGTTGGGAGCCGGCGCCCCGGCGCGCGTGGCACCTGCAACTCGGCTATGTCGGCAGCCGCACTGCCAAGATCATCCAGATGTTGTATGTCAACCGGGCTCGCGTGATTCCGGGAGTGCCCCTGACGCTCGACACCATCGACCAGCGCCGGCCGGACGCCGGACTTTCCGAGGTGAAGGACATGCTCAACGGTTCGTTCGCGTGGTTCGATGCCGCGCGCGCAACGCTGGTGGTTCCGCCATGGAAGGGCCTGAGCATCGACGCCTCGTATTGGTTCAGCAAGGCCCTCGACCTGGGGGCCAATTACAGCGACTCGGCTTCCAACCGCAGCCAGAACCGGTCCCAAACCGAGTTCGAGTCGCACCACGATCTGAAAGGCCTCAGCGACTTCGACCAGCCGCACTCCTTCCTGGCGCGCGCGTCCTACCAGACGCCGGTGTGGAAAGTGTTGCCTCGCCGCGCGGCCGCGGCCACCGCGAAATGGAACCTCTCCGCCGTGATCCTGCTGAAAAGCGGCACGCCGTTCCTGGTGCAAACCGGCTCGGATGCCCCTGGGTACGGCAATGTGGACGGCGCTTCCGGCGACCGGCCGAACCTGCTCGACGCTTCGATCCTGGGCCGAACCATCGGAAACCCGGATACCTCGGCGGCGCTGCTGCCCAGGTCGGCATTCAGCTTCATCGCGCCCGGCGCGCTGGCGGGCAATCTGGGGCGGAACGTCTTCCGCAAAGGCTCCATCGAGAACGTGAACGCGTCCCTGGCGAGGAGGTTCGCCGTGCGGGGAGCCGCCGTCGAGCTGCGCGCCGAATCCGTCAACGTCTTCAACACGCCGCAGTTCGCCGCTCCGGGAGCGTCCCTGGCCAACTCCGACTTCGGCATGATCACCAACACGCTGAACGAGGGCCGGACCTGGCGTTTCCAACTGGGCTGCGACTTCTAGAAACTCGGGTTTTCCGGGTTTTTATGGTGCGTCCGCCGGGTCCGGTTCGGTCCGGAACATGGCGATGGCTTCGATTTCAATTAGCAGTTCGGGCCGGCAAAGAATGGCCTGAATTCCCGTGGAAGCCGGAAGCGGATCGAGTTCCTGCTCCTCGTAAAAGGCGGTGCGCTCTTGGTTGAAGGCGGTGTAATCGCGCTCGATGTCGCGCAGGTAGCAGGTGGTCCGAACCACGTCCTTCCAACTGGCGCCTTCGGCCTCGAGCAAGCCGGTGATGTTCTGGAACGTCCGGCGGGTTTGCGCGCAGAAATCGCCGATATGAATGCTCCGCCCATGCTCATCGATGCTGGCCGTTCCCGAAATCAACAGGATGGCAATCCCGTTCAAGTCGATGCGCATGCCGCGCGAAAAAGAACTGGGCTTGGAGTAGTCGAAGGCTTCGTTCAGGACCCGGTGGTTGGTGATGGCGCGCTTTTCCACCGGCGCCTTGGCGATCTCCTTCAGAAAATCGGCATCCAGAATCATATCTATAATACCCCGTGCTCCACTTAAAGTTTCGCACAGTCAGACGGGTTAACGTACTGATGTAGCGGTAATTGCATTTCTTTACGGGGGCGGGGGTGTTCGATGTATACTGCGAGTGAACTAAACCGCTTCGCGG
>PMYB01000126.1:0-67088 GCA_003170915.1 Bryobacterales bacterium
TGGATGCGCGCCAGGGTCAATTCCAGCTTCACCGGCTCGGGCGCAAGCGGGACGAACAGACCGCCCTGCGCGGCGCGCGGTTTCACCGGGTTCATCCCCATCCACACGTGCACAATGGGCGCCTCGGGTGGATGCGCGGCCAGGTCGAGCTGCCACAACTTCAAAAATGCTTTGGTGTCGAGCGATGGCACGGGCAGCCGCAGCGTGCGCTCGTCGGTGGCGCGGTTTTCGAGCTTCAGGCGCAAGCGCAGCTCGTCGGTGGCCAGCGCGCGCGTGGCCAGCCGCGCCGCCANNAGCAGCTCCACCGGGTATTCCAGCTCGATTGCGTCTTCGAACTCGAGCGGCGGGTCCAGCGGGACAAGCTTGCGCTCCGCCTCGCCGCGCGCCAGTTCACGAAGCCGTAATCCTTCGGGACCGAGCCGCTCGGCGATGCCCAGCGGGGGAAGAGCGGCCAAGTCGCGAAACCGGCGGATGCCCCAACGCTCCAGGGTTTCCAGCAATTCCGGCGATGGGGCCAACCCTGACAGGGGCAGCGGGCCGAGGAACTTGGCCTCATCGCCTTGCGGGATGATGCTGACGCCCGCAAAGCCGCGCGCCGCGCAGATGGCCGCATCGGGATTGGCCGCGAGCGCGATATTGATTTTCACGCGGATTTCCGAGGCCCGGCGCGCCATGGCCGCGGCCACGTCCTGCGGAAACCCCCAGAGGCGATCGAGACCGGAAGCATCCAGCGTCACGGTATCGGGCGCAGTCTGCTCCACCACCGGCGAGAATTCGAACCCCAGCGCCGTCAGATTGCCACTGCCGTGAAGACAGGCGAACATGTCTTGCTCCGCTCGGTGGAAGTCGCGCGCACCCTCATGCCGCGCAGCAATTGCGAGGTGCCGCGCGCGCCCGACCACGTCACCCGCTCCCGCGCGCATTCGAGCACCAGCGATGCGCAGGTCTTGGCGTTCGATTGCCGCGCCATCGTCACCAGCACGGTGGGGGTATGCTCCACCCCGCGGCGCAGACGGAACCACGAAGTGAGCGAAATGCGGTGCGCGCTTTTGGACGGCGTATCTCCCAGATCCATCGCCACCAGTCCAAAGCCGCCACCCTGAATCAACAGATCGGCCGCCTTGAGCGCGTGCTCGGCGTTGTGGCTGCAACGCACCCAGAGCAGGCGTGGCAAGCGCACCCCGGCCGCGGCGGCGGAGGCGGGGTCGAATGAATCTTCCGCGTCCACCAGAGCGCAGACCTCCTCGCGCGCGGTGGCTGCGGCCAGGATGGAAACCAGCAAGCTGGTCCGGCCGGAAGAAGCCGGCCCGATAATTTCGGTAAGGCAGCCGCGCGGAAGTTCGATTCCGGAAATGCCGCTCTGAACCTGTTCGGGCACCGGTCTGGATTGCCAGTCCAGGTGGCCGCCAAGCATCGATTCGAACTGTTTTTTGAGGACCGCCGTGTGCACCTGTCTTCGCCTTTTATTCGCCTACACTATATTTTTACAGGACGGAGGCAGGGCTGTCAATGGCCGAAATGGCGCTACCAGGCCAGCGCCAGGGCCGCGACCCGCGGGTCGGCGCCGGCGGTGACCGTGCCGGTTCCGGCATCCACCAGGATGCCCGCGCTGCTATTCATCGACCAGGGACCTCGCATGGTCACTTTGTGGCCGCGGCGCTCCAACTCGGCGCGCACCGCATCGGGGATGCGGCCTTCCAGCGAGAGGTCGCCCGGATACATGGTATGAGGGAAGGGCGAGGCGGGAAAACTGCGGGTGGCCCAGCGCGGGGCCTCGATGGCTTGCTGCATGTTCATCCCAAACTCCATGATGTTCAGCAAGGTCTGCATGGTGCGCATGCACTGGTCGTCGGCGCCGGGGCTGCCGGTCACCAAAAAGGGTTTGCCGTCCTTGAGCACCAGCGTGCCTTGCAGCGTGCTGCGCGGGCGCTTGCCGGGCGCGAGCGCATTGGCGTGGCCGGGGACGAGCGAGAAATAGTCGCCGCGGCAATTGAAGATGAATCCCAGGTTGCCTATTACCACCTTGGTGCCGAACGCGCTGTGCAGGCTGGGCGTGAATGAGATCATGTTGCGCTCTTTGTCCACCACGGCAATGTAGCTGGTGTCGCCTTGGTGATCGGCGTCCCCGCTCAGGTTGACATCGCGGGGGCGGGTGACGGGCTCGAATCCGGGCGTGTATGGCGCGGGGTCTCCGGGGCGAAACTCGAGCGATGCCCTGTCGGGATCGATGAGCTTCCGGCGCACCGCGGCGTACTCGTTCGACAGCAGACCCACGTAGGGGATGCGGATGAAATCCATGTCGCCCAGGAATGCGTCGCGATCGGCCATGGCGAGCTTGATGGCCTCGGCCGAGGTATGGATGTAGTCGGCGGAGTTGAGCCCCATCTTCTTGAGGTCGTAGCCTTCGAGCATTTTAAGCGCGAACAGTTCGGCGGGCCCCTGGGTGGCGGAGGCATTCTTGTAGACCGTGTAGCCGCGGTAGTCGACGGACACCGGCTCTTCCACTTTGGCGGTATAGCCGGCGAAATCCTCATAGCGGAACAGGCCGCCGTTCTCTTCGGAGAATTTGGCCATCTCGCGGGCGATGTCGCCCTTGTAGAAACGGTCGCGGGCGGCCTTCAGGGCGGCCTGGCGGCCTTGGCCAGCGGCCTGCTTCTCGGCCTCCACCAGGCGGCGAAGCGTGCGGGCCAGGTCGGGGTTCTTCCAGATCTCGCCATCCTTCCAACTGCGGCCGTCGGGAGCGGCGTACACCCGGGCGCTGGTGGGATATTTCCGAAGGGCTGCCGAATTCAGCGTGGTTCCCATGGCAACGCCGCCCTCGGCCAGTTCGATGGCGGGCGCCAGCAATTCGGCGAAGCTTCTGGTGCCCCAGCGCGAGAGCAGGATGTACCAGGCATCCACCACGCCCGGCACAGTGCCCGCGAGCAGCGAATCGTCGACCGGGATTTTGCCGCCCTGGTTGGCTTTGTACCATTCGATGGTGGCGAGTTTGGGCGCGGTCCCCTCGGCATTGAGCGAGAGCACCTTCTTCTGTTTGGCGTCGTAGATGAGCAGGGTGGCGTCGCTGCCGATACCGTTCATATTGGGCTGCACGATGCCCAGCACCGCCTGGCCCGCGACAATGGCGTCGAAGGCATTTCCGCCCGAGTTGAGCACGTGTTCCGCGGTGAGAGTGGCCCGCGGCATCATCGAAGCCGCGGCATATTCCGTGCCGCGAGCCAGTTGCTTCATGGTCTGGTTGGCCGGCTGCGCGAGAGAAGCGGTTGCAACCAGAGACAACGCCAAGGCTATTCTGCGAATCATCTTTCCCCCTCGAAAACGCTTAGTATCTCAAATTGGCGCGGCGGGGCCAAGCGGGGCAAGCCGGTCACGCGTAATATGGTTGTATGGCGACGGCGCAGATTCGAGTACCCGAGGCGGAGATCGCCGAATTCTGCCGGCGCAACGGCATCCAGAAGCTTTCTTTTTTTGGCTCGATACTCACCGATCGCTTTTCGGACGCGAGTGACGTCGACATCCTCGTGGAATTCGAACCAGATTGCCGTCTTGGTTATTTCGGACTGGCGGCGATGGAGCGTGAGCTCTCCGCGGTGCTCGGCCGCAAGGTCGATCTACGAACTCCGGATGAGCTCAGCCGGTACTTTCGAGAGGATGTCTTGAGGGCTGCGCGCGTTCAATATGTCCGAGAGTGCGTAACCGCTCCCTGACGGTCGCGGCTCGGATCGGAGCCGCGCGCGTCAGCATGCGGTTTGGAGTGGCCCCCCTATATCCTGTGGAACGCCTTCAAGATCTCGCGCGTGGAGTAGTGCATCGCAATTGGCCGGCCGTGGGGGCAGCTCATGGGGCAATCCGTGGCTGCCAGGGCGCGTAGCAGCCACTCCATTTTGGCGGCGTCCAGGCGGGTGTTGATCTTGATGGCCGCGCGGCAGGCGATGCCGGCGCAGATGGCGCGGCGCAGGTCGTCCATGGAGGCGCCGCGCAGCTCGCCTTCGGCGATCTCCAGAACCTCGAAGAGGATCTTCTCCAGGTCCGAAGCGCCCACCGCGGCGGGCGCGGCCTTCACCGCGATGGTGCGGTTGCCGAACGGCTCGGTTTCGAAGCCGGAGGCGTGCAACTCCTCGGCGATGCGGGCATAGTCGATCTGCTGCTCCGGCGTGAGTTGCAGAACGAGCGGCATGAGGAGGCGCTGCATCTCCACGCGGCCGGCGGCGCGCTGCTTCATGATTTGCTCGAACAAGATGCGCTCGTGCGCCACGTGCTGGTCGATGATCCACAGGCCGTCGCGGCCGGCGGCGATGATGAAACTCTCGTGAATCTGGCCGAGCGGGCGCAGGTCGGAGAGCACCGAGAGCGATATCTCGGGCGGCGGGAGGGCTTCGGGCGGGAATTCGCCGTGCGCGTCCAGGGACCGCTGGAGCTTGCCGGAAGGTGGCGGGCCGGGCGTTACTTCGAGCGGCGGCGCGCTGAAATCCAGGCGCGGCGCGGGTCCGGCGGTGGGGCGCAAAGCGAATTCGGGGAGCGCCGGCTCGGGGCCTGGCTCTGACAACGGTTCGGGCGCGGGATCGGCGAGACTCACCGCCGCCGGCGCCTCGTTGGCGATCATCTGGCTGAATTCGGAGTAGGGAAGCCGTGCGACCGGCTGCGCAGCCGTCGAGGGCTGCACGGCCGGTGAAAACGCCGGCGCCGGGCGGCTCTCCATCAACCGGTCGCGTATGGTATCGCGCACAAAATCGTGGACGAACGACCCGTGACGGAAGCGCACCTCGGTCTTGGAGGGGTGCACGTTCACATCCACCTCGCCGGGGTCGCATTCCAGAAACAGCAGGGCGAAAGGATACGCCGAAGCCGGAATCAGGTTGTGATAAGCCGAGGAGAGGGCGTGCAGCAAGGTGCGGTCGCGGATGAGGCGGCGGTTGACGAAGATGAAAATCGAATTCCGGTTGGCCTTCTGCACCTGCGGTCGCGAGAAGAAGCCGGTCAGCCGGAAGGTGCGCAGGGGCGGATCGTCATCCGGGCCGGGTTCGCGGCGGTATTCCGCAATGGCTTCGGAGGGCGGCACGCTGGGCGGCGGCAGGAATATTTCCTTCTCGCGCACGCCGATATCCACCAACTCATCGAGTATCTGGCTGCCGAAGACCTGGTAAACCCGCTCCTTGAGGGTGGCCACCGGCGTCACGTGCAGCAACTCGGTGGGACCGCTGGTGAGGCGAAAGGTGCGGTCCGGGTGCGCCAGGCTGTAGTGGGTAACGAGCGACGCGATGTGGGCCAGTTCGGTCGGTTCCGTGCGCAGGAATTTTCTGCGGGCGGGCACGTTATAGAAGAGGTCTCGCACGGTGATCACCGTGCCGCCGCCCAGCGCGGCTTCTTCGCATCGCAGCATCTTGCCGCCGGCGATCTCGATGCGCGTGCCGGTGGTCTCCTCGGCGGAGCGGGTTTCGAGCAGCAGGCGCGAGACCGATGCGATGGACGGCAGCGCCTCGCCGCGGAACCCGAGCGTGGCAATCGAGAGCAGGTCCTTCACATCGCGCAGCTTGCTGGTGGCATGGCGCTCGAAGGCCAGCAGCGCGTCGTCGCGCAGCATGCCGCAGCCGTCGTCCACCACGCGGATCAGCCGCCGGCCGCCCGATTCCACTTCCACCCGCAGGTCCGTCGCGCCGGCGTCCAGGGAGTTTTCCAGAAGTTCCTTGACCACCGACGCCGGCCGCTCGACCACTTCCCCGGCGGCGATCTTGTTGGCCACCTGGTCGGGGAGAATGCGGATGCGGCCCATGAGTATTGCCTGGCTACGCCAGGTTGAGCACCTGCTTGACGGTGCCGCTCTGGTCCTGAATCTTCTCCTGGAGCATCATGAGCGCGTAAATGAGCTGTTCGGGCCGGGGCGGGCATCCGGGCACGAACACGTCGATGGGGATCACCTGGTTCACCGGAACCAGCGCGTAGTTGTTGAACACCCCAGTGGAGGTGGCGCAGGCGCCCATGGAGATGGCCCACTTGGGTTCCGGCATCTGCTGGTAGAGGTGGCGGATGACGGGCGCCATTTTTTGGGAGACTCGTCCGGCGATGATCATGAGGTCGGACTGGCGGGGCGATCCGCGGAAGACCTCGGCGCCGAAGCGCGCGATATCGAACCGCGAAGCGGACATGGACATCATTTCGATGGCGCAACAGGCCAGCCCGAAGGTCATGGGCCAGATTGAATTCTTGCGCGCCCAGTTCACCGCGCCGTCGAGCGTAGTGAGCACGATCCCTTGGGAAAGGGCGGCGGCGGCATTGGCGACGGAGTAATCGTCGATCCGGGCAAACAACTCCGCGGGGCCGCTGGCGAGTGGCTTCTCCATAGCTTTATTTTCGCATGGAAAAGACGGCGCGGAGATCGGAAGTCACCGGCGACAAGATCGCAGGCGCCACTGTATGATGGAAGACTCGGTCTTTGGCCTGCGCCGCATGCTTCTGCTGGAACTGGTCCTGACATTCGGGCTTCTCGCGGTCTGCTCATTCACGCCGGGCTTCTTTTTCGTGCGGCGCTTTCGATGGACTCCGCTGGAGAAACTATGCGGCTCCATAGGGCTGTCGCTGGTCGTCCTTTTCCTGGCGTCCTGGCTGGTTTACCTGTCTACCAGCGGGAATGAGAGTGAGCGCGTTCCGTTTTTGTGCGTCTCCACGGTTTCGGTGGTTCTGGGAATTGCCGCCCGGCGGGACATAGTGCGGCTGTTCCACGCTCGCCGGGTGCGCCAGGCAGTGGCCGCATACGGGTTCCTGTTGCTTTGGACATTACTGATTCTGGGTATGATCCGCAGCTATTCCGGAGGCACGTGGTTCGGCGATTGGCTGGAACATTTCCAACGGTCTCTGTTTTTTCTGCATCACTTTCCGTTGCACACGGTCATTTTCGGCGACTATCCGCTGCCGGCCAGGCCGCCCATGATGAACGTGCTGGGGACCTTCTTCCTGGCTCAAAGCGAGGACCGCTTCGAAATTTTTCAACTGATCTTCACGTTTTTGAACCTCCTGGTCTTTTTGCCATGCTGCCTGATCATGCCGGCACTCGCCGGAGCGCGCAGACAGCGCATTTTGCCGTTGCTGTGCCTCTTCGCGCTGAATCCCGTAGCGATCGAGAACGCAACCTATTCGTGGACGAAGATGTTCTCCGCTTTCTACGTAGTTCTGGCGATTTGCCTGTATCTGGCGGGCTGGAGAAAGCGGGACCGGGGGCGGATGACCGCGGCTTTCCTGGCGTTGGCGGCGGGGATCCTGGTGCATTACTCAGGGGCGCCATATCTATTGCTTTTGAGCGGGCACTATCTGTTCTTTGTGTTTCCGCGGCGCGAGCGGAAGTGGCGTGAGATGACGTCCATCGCCGCGCTCTCTACCGTGCTGCTGCTGGTCTGGTTAGGGTGGTCCGTCCAGACTTACGGAATGCATGCGACCTTTGAATCCAACACCGCTGTCACCTTAGGCCGGCAATACCAGGGCAATACCGCCGAAAAAGTAGCCGCAAACCTTTTCGATTCGCTGGTGCCGGCCGTATTACGGGATCCCTCGGCCGTTGAGCGCTTCGACCAGCCGAATACCGCCGGCGCCATTCGCGACAATGTGTTTGCCTTCTACCAGCCCAACCTGATCTTCGGTATGGGACTTGTGGGCGGTCCGCTGGTTTTGTCTCTTCTCTATTCCGCCTGGGAGCGCCGCAAAGGGTGCAAGGCGGAAGGGAGGTTCTGGCTGGCGTTCGTTCCGTGTTGCGTATTGGCGGGCATTCTGGTGGTGGGAGAGCGCGATTCCCTGGGGGCCGCACACCTTACCTTGCTTTCCCTGGAAGTCATGGGACTGGCGCTGCTGGCCGCGACTCTGCCGGCGCGGCGGGCACTGGCCGTGGCGTTGGTAGCCGGTTCGATGGCCGACTTCTCCTTGGGCATTCTCTTGCAGGCACGGGTTGAGAATCTGGAGAACACGCCCGGAGAGATGGTTTTCTCGGGCTTGACCGTTGCCGATGGCAAGTACAGCGTAGGCGAGCCGGGACCTTACTCGCTTTCCGGGACGGCCTGGCGAAACTGGTATCGCAAACATGAATCCGAACTCTCGAGGCTGTGGATTGCGGAACTGGCTCCCTATGTGGCGAGAGAGGCGGGAGCGCGCCAGCTTGCCGAAGAGCTGAAATCGCGGATCGCGGAGGACCGGACCGCCTGGTATGGATGGTATTCGCGCCATGGCGGATCGGTGGAATTTCTGGGGGATCATGTGGCGCAATGGTCCATGGTTGCCCATGCGGAACTTCTCCTGTTGCTGGGGCTCTTTGCGGGCTTGATCAAGAAGCTGTGGGAGTGCTCAGCGGAGCGAAGGGAATTGCCCGCTGTGGCTCGCGCACGCAAGGGGCGAAGGGCGCCCTGAGAGAAAACGGCCGTCCCCGGTATTTCTCCTGTAGAATCAAAGTTACCCTTCTTTTTCATGCCCGAGACATTCGAGCAGCTTCTCGACCGCGCCGCTTCGGCATTCGGAATCGATCCCGGTTTTTGGGATATCTGGGGCCGGTACCACACCACCACCACGGAAGCCAAGCAGGCCATTCTGCGCGGTCTCAGATTTGCCGCGGACAATCTGGAAGAACTGGAGCGTTCGCTCGCCGCCGTCACGCGCCGGGAGTGGGAGAGGCTGCTGCCGGCGGCGGTGGTGGCCCGCGAATCGGCCGAGACGGAACTGGTTCTCAACGTGCCTGCGGAATTGCTGGGCGAGCGCGCACAGATTGCGATCCGCCGCGAGGACGGATCTACGGCTGGGTTCGAGCGGAACCTCTGGGAACTTCCGCAAACGGCCCACATCGAAATGGATGGCCGCACCTGGGTGCGGAAACAGGCGCGCCTGCCCATCAGCCTGCCGCTGGGCTATCACGACATATCCGTGAAGCTGGGCGCAACCACTGCGGCCACGCGCTACATCGTGACGCCGGACAGGGCCTGGACGGAGCCCCACCTGGGCCGCGGCGGTCGGGCGGCGGGCGTGGCCGTGAGCCTCTACGGAGTGCGCTCGGGCCGAAATTGGGGGTGCGGCGATTTTGGCGACCTGCTGGATGTGGTGGACTGGGTGGCGGAAGATCTCGACGCCAGCTTCGTGGCGCTCAACCCGCTGCACGCCATACACAATCGGCGCCCCTTCAATACCAGCCCGTATCTTCCGAATTCGAGCTTCTACCAGAACTTTCTCTACCTCGACGTCGAAAGCATGGCGGATTACGCGGGCAACCGCCGGGCCCAGCGGCTGCGCCAGTCTCCCGAGCTTTTGGCCGAGATCGAGGCGTTGCGCGGCGCGCCGTTGGTGGAGTACGAGCGGGTAAGCGCGCTGAAGCTACGGTTTCTGAAGCTGCTGTTCGCCGGGTTCCTGAGAGAGTGGCGGCGAGGCTCGGCGCGCGCGCGGGAGTTCCAGGAATTTCTGGAACGCGAAGGCGAACTGCTGGAGCGATTCGCCACCTACTGCGCGCTCGACGAGCACCTGCACCAGCGCGATCCGGAGGTGTGGCTTTGGACCGAATGGCCCTGCCCGTACCAAGACCCCTGCTCGGAGGAAACGCGCGCGTTCCGCAAGAAGCATTGGCGGCGCGTGATGTTTTACCAGTACCTCCAGTGGCAAATCGACATTCAACTGCGCCGCGCGCAGCAAAGGGCGCGCGCCCGCCATCTTTCCATCGGCCTGTATCACGACCTGGCGCTGGCCACGGACCGCTTCGGCTCCGACCTGTGGGCGTACCGCGCCTTCTATGTGCCGGGCTGCCGCGTGGGATCGCCGCCCGACGATTTCTCTCCGAATGGCCAGGACTGGGCGTTTCCGCCGCCCAACGCGAATCGGCACCGCGAAGACGGATACCGGCTGTTTGCCGAATCGATCCGCAAGAACTGCCGCCACGGCGGCGCGCTGCGCATCGACCACGTCATGCGGCTCTTCCGGTTGTACTGGATTCCCGACGGGTTCGACGCCTCGCACGGAGCATATGTTCGGCAACTCTCCGAGGATTTCGTGCGCATCCTCGCGCTGGAGAGCGTCCGCAACCAGGTGGTGGTGGTGGGAGAAGACCTGGGAACGGTGGAGCCGGCCGTGCGTGACGCGCTAGCGCGCTTCGGCATCCTCAGTTACCGGTTGTTGTACTTCGAGAAGAACGAGCGCGGCGAGTTCCGCCGGTACGAAGAATACCCAAGGCAGGCGCTGGTCTCCTCGACCACCCACGACTTGGCGACGCTGGCCGGCTTTTGGATTGGGGCCGACATCGAGGCCCGCCGCCGCGCCGGCATGATCGACGAACGGGGCTACCGGTCGCAAATCGAGAGCCGCGCGCGCGATAAGCGGAAGATGCTCGATGTGCTGTCCGAGACGGGATTGTTGCCGCCCGGGTTGCCCCGCTCCGCCGCCGATTACCCCGAGCTGAGCGCGGAACTGCACAATGCCATCGTGGGATTCCTGGCGCTCACGCCGTCGCAGCTTCTGGCCATCAATCAGGAAGACCTCACCAAGGAATTGGAGCAGCAGAACCTGCCCGGAACTACATGGCAGTATCCCAATTGGGGAAGGAAGATGCGGCTGAGCATCGAGCAGTTGCGATCGGACCCCCAGGCCCGCGGGTTCACGGCCATGTTCGCCAACTGGATCATCAAGTCGGGCCGAGGGAATCGGGCCGGCGAGTAATTGGCGCGGGCCGAAAAATTCGCGTAGTGGGACCCCGGAGCGGGAATTGGACCTCTACGCGACTTTCAGCCGCTTAAGCTTGATGCGGTCGGCCCGAACGTGAGCAAGGTCGTACTGAGCTTGTTGCACAAGCCAGCTTTCGGCGTTGCCGCCAAAACCTTCGAGAGCCTCACGGCCATTTCGGGAGATATGCCGCGCTTCCCGTTTGCGAGTTCCGAAAGCGTGTTGCGCGTCACGCCAAGGGCTTCGGCTGCTCGCGTGATGGTCAAGCCCAAAGGCTCGATACATTCCTGCAACACAACAAGGCCGGGGTGAGGCGGGTTTTTCATGGTCATGGGCTGGTCGATCCATGTGGTCAACGGTTCGAGCGGCGTGAAGCGTCGCCAGGATATTCCGCAGCTTGCCGACATGTTCCGCGTTTATGCCGCTCGGGTCGTCCTGTTCGAAAAGCCGTTTCAGTCCCTTGTGGCGGATTGTCCGTATCATCCGGCACCGTAACGTGCCACGTGGCACATGTCAAGAACGATTTTAGCAGCTAGCCCCTTCCTTTGGACTGCGGAATCAAGCGGCTCCGTAGGGGCCGGGCATGCCCGGCCCCTACCTGCGGACTTCTGTCGGATCGTCCATGCGCGGAGACGGCCGGCCGCTGCGCGATTCGTGGGCGGTGGCGGGGTCGAAAATGCGCTGGTCCACGGGGAGGGCCTGGTAGCGGGTCGGGTCCGGGCGGGATGCGAAACAGTCGCTTAGGTCGGATGCCGTTGCGTCGAAGAGATTCAGCGGCGGCACATCGAGCAGCCGGAAGATGGTCTTGAGCAGGCCGGGGAAGCTGGTGTTGGTGTGCGAGACGTAATTCTTCTTGAACCACGGACCGGCGCAGAGCAGGACCGTGCGGTGGGCGTCGATGTGATCGACGCCGCCTTGCGCATCGTCTTCCGTGATGAACACCGCCATCTCCTTCCACCATTTCGTGCCCGAAAGGTATTCCAGAATGCGGCCTAGCGCCAGATCGTTGTCCGCCACGAACGATTCCCGGTAGGGATAGCCATCCTCGGGACGCGCATCGGCCATGTGGTCGTTAGGCAGATGGATGAACAGGAATTGCGGCAGGTCCGAGCCTGTGTCGACGTACTTTTCCGCGATCTCATGGATGAACTGCGAGGCGCGGTATTGGTCCGGGATGTTCATGTTGAAGCCCGGATACTGGCGCGAGGTGTTGCGGTAGAGCGGCTCCGGCATGGGCACATTGGTGAGAAAACGGGCGCCAGTGGGTTCCAGATCGCCGCCTTCGTCGACTCCCGCCAGCTCGAATCCTTCGCCGAAGTTATAAAAGGATACGCCATGCCGCGCAAAATGGTGCCAGATGGTGCCGCCCTCGAGTTGTTCCTCGGGGTGCACGGAAGAAGCCGATCCGGCGAACAGCAGCCGGCCGGGTGCGGCGCCCAGCCGAAAATCCTTTTTCTCGCTGTAGGCCGCCAGCAGCGAGCTTTCGGTCCAGACATTGGGATACGACCCCACAAGCCAGTGGTGCCCGTCGACGCTCACGTCCGAATCGGCGTAGAAGTTGTCGCTGAAAGTCCACTGCCGCGCCATGGCGTGGTGATTGGGAGTCACCTGGAGGTCCCTGATGCTGAGCCGCTTCCCCTGACCGTCGAGATAACCGCGGCTGCCAAACCGCGCCAGTTGGGGCGTGCCCATGGCCCGCCCGTTGGATGCCTCACGGATGTCTCCGAAGACTTCGTCGTAGGTGCGGTTCTCTTTCACAATGAGGACGACGTGGCGGATGCCAGCGGGTAACGCCCGCGGCGGGTCGGCGTGAGGGACGAATCCATTGGCTTGGCTGACGAATGCCGTGTGCGCCGCCAGCTCGTCCGCGCGCGGGAGCGGAAAAACGGAAACCGAGCCCTGGCGCAGTTCGTTGGGAAGGACTCCGTTGAACGCCGCCCATAAGTAAGCATTCGGCCCAACCCCATTGCCTTTGGCGTTGGCCACGAATACGGTGTCGCGATCCATGGCCACGCGCGTGGGAAACCAGCCCGCGGGAAGGTGCCCGACGACCCGCCGCTGGCGCGTATCGACGACCCCGACAGCGTCGATTCCCGCCTCGGCCACCAGCAGCCAGCCGGATTTCTCGTGGTATGCCATCCCGATGGGCAGCACGCCGCGCAGCGTTTCGAGGCCCGGAATGCGGATCGGAATCTCGGCTTCCACACGGTTGGCCGCAGCATCGATCACGGTGATGGAATCGTCGTTGGCGTTGGAGACGAATATCTCCCCGGCGGTGGCCACGATGCCCGACGGGCTACTTCCTCCGTAGCTCCGTTCCCCGAAGGGAATTCCCGTGCGAATGAACGTTTCCACCTTGGGCGCGGCGGGAGTCGAGACGTCCACCACGCAAACCGAATTCGACTCGCGCACATTCGGATCGCCCAGGCCGGGAACCATGACCGGGCCGCGCGCGGTCTGGCGCTCGACGCCCGCGGCAGCCTCGGCGCTGGGGAATCCGAAGGCCGGGAACGGCAGGCCGGTAGCCCGCGCCTGTTGCGGGTCCGCTCCGGGGATGGCCCGGTATTCGAACATGCCGACGTTGGTGACGTAGAGCTTGCGCCGGTCGGGCGAAAGCGCCAGCGCAAAGGGCAGCCGGCCGACCCGCACCGACGCCAGCACCTGGTGCGACCGCGTGTCAATCACCGCCACGCGAAAATTCGCCTGGTCCACGGCGTAGAGGACATTGCGCCCGGCGTCGAAGGCCAGGTCGCCTGTGTAGCTGTCGTCAAAGCCGCCCTGGTTGAGGTCGATCACGCGGCGCCGCTGGCTCGACCAATCGAACAAGCTGATGCGTCCGGAATTGCCTTCGGAGGCAAACACGGCGTGCTCGCCGGAGAGGGCCAGTCCCATGAATACGCTGCGCCAGTCTCGGGCGTCGAACTCGTCCAGCGTATCGACCGAGCGGGCCACAAGCTGGCGCACTTCCCAGCCGCCCCCCTTACCGCGCTCCATCACCGTCAGGGAATTCCTGCCCGGCCCTCCGTTGGACGTGACCACCGTCCTGCCCGAAGCGCTCACGACTAGCCCAAAAGGGCCAGAGCCGGTCGAGTGCTGCTCTCCCAGGGGCGTAATAATTCGCCCACCCGGTAAAATTGACGAGGCGGGCCGCCGCAGAGCCGGGCGTATGCCGGCCGGTGCGGAGTAGGTCTGGGCGGCGGCCGGGAGGCTGAACGTCAGAAGCGCCAACGAGAAGCGCCATGCGGCGGGCACTTCTCCATCATAATCGCCGGAGGCCGGAAGTGCGGCATTTTGAATCCACTGGGGCCAAGAATGCCACGGCGCCACCCTATATCAAAACTGCTCCGGGAGGACCCTTATCCTTAGTGAGACCCACCACTTGCGGAACGGCTTCAGGCGGAGGCGAAAGGGTGTGCGATTTGGCACGCGAACTGCTATTTGGGGTATCCTGGATTCAAGGTTTGTGGCATCGAGGGTGTTGTTTAAAGATGCACACGCACCTCAGCGGAGGGTAGAGGGAAACCGTCTAAGGAGGAGACTAATGGCATCCAGCATTGCAAGGGTGGCGCCTCAGAAAGCATTGGAAGACCCACTTGCGTTTCTGTCGTGCTCGATCATCGCGGAGTACAAAAAGGGTCAGCTTATCTACGACCAGGACCAGCCTTCCACCAGCATCTATCTCGTCATCGAGGGGAAAGTGAAGGTCTCGCGGATGAAGGATAACGGCCACCAGGTAGTGGTGGACATCTACCAGCCCGACGAGTTCTTCGGCGAATCGGCTCTCCTGAATCTTCCGCACCGGTCCGAACAGGCCGTGGCTCTCGAGAACACCAGGCTGATGGGCTGGTCGGCCGCGGAAATCGAGGACATGGTCGCGAAACGGCCGCGCCTTGCGGTAGCGCTGCTGCAAATCCTGACCAAGCGCTCGCTCGATTTCACGGAGCGCATCGAGAGCTTTTCAGTGGACAATATCGCGCGGCGTCTGGCTCGCTCGCTGATCCGTTTTGCGGGGCGTCAGGGGACGCGCGGAGACGACGGATCGGCCCGCATGGCCCCGCTCACGCACGAGCTGCTGGCGCAATACGTCGGCACCTCGCGCGAGATCGTGACGCATTACATGAACCAGTTCCGGAAAGAGGGTTACCTGCAGTACTCGCGGAGAGGCATCGTCCTCGATCGCAATGCTCTCGGCGAGTGGCTGCGGCAGAGCGCGTAGCCGGGCGGGATCAAAATGTGGTCCGCGCCGTTTGCGCGGTCCCTGCGGAATTGGCGATCTGGACCTGGAAGGCGCCGATCTGCGATGGGTCTCCGGTCACGGGAAAGACGGCCGTCAGCAGAAAGACGCCGCCCAGACCCGAATTCTGAAAATAGGTCGCGAAACTGGCCGTGGCGTCGGTGCGAATCGCTCCCGGCGCAACGGCGTTACCGGCGGCGTCGAAGAACGTGAAGGTTAGCAGGCCGGCCGTGCGGGTGTTGTCGAAGCCCGTCACCTGCACTTGGACGCTGGCCGCGGACCGCACGCCCCGGACCAAACCCGGAGTGATTCCCACGGTGGCGGGCAGGATGGTGATGGTTTGCTGGGCCGTCACCCCGCCCAACTGCACCGTGAAAACCAGCGCACCCGCCGTCGTGCCGGTCTGAAAGGGCGCCGTGAGTTGGCCGCCGAAGTGTCCCTGGGTATCGCCGGGCGAGACGGTGAAGGCGGCCGTTCGCCCTCCCGACGCGAACACGATGAGCGGATCGTCCGTGAGCCCTGAGGCAGGCTGGAAGTCGAGCGTCAGCGTTCCGCTCCCGCTGGTTTTGGATGCTGCGTCGAGCGTGACGGTGACCGCTCCCTGCTGGTCGCTCAGGATCTGCGAAGGAGCGATCGAGAGGCCCGGGTTGGGCAAGGTCGGCGGTGGTGGCGGCGCGACGCCAGTCCCGGTCAGGGCGTAGGTGCTGTTGCCAATGACCAGCGAGCCGCTGCGGGCGCCCGTGGCCGTGGGAGTGAACTGCACGTAGAAGTCGGCGGTCTGGCCGGGCTGGAGCGCTTGGCCGCCAGGCGCGGCTCCGCTCAAAGCGAAGTCGCCGGCCGGAACCGCGATCGCCGGCGCCGTCAGGACCACGGTCGTCTGGTTCACAACGGCGAAATGGCGCGCGACGCTGGAACCGAGCTGGACCGAGCCGAAATCCACCGGACCCGCGCCGAGCGGCTGGAGACCCGCACCCGCGTCTACTTCATAGGTCAACTGTGGCGGCGGCGGAGGCTGCACGCCCGTCCCAGCCAGCGCGTAGGGAGGACGGTTGCCAATGACCAGCGAGCCGCTACGCGATCCCGCGGCCGTGGGGCTGAAACGGACATCGAAAGCGGCGCTCTGGCCGGGCTGGAGCACCGTGCCGCTGGGCGCGACGCCGCTCAAAGCGAAATCGCCGCCCGCAACCGCGATGGCCGGCACCGTCAGGACTACCGTCATCTGGTTCACAGCTACGAAGTGACGTACTGCACTGGAACCGAGATTGACCGAGCCGAAATCCACTGGCGCCGTGCCCAGCGGCTGGAGACCCGCTCCCGTATCCACCTCGTAGGTCAGCCACGGCAGCACAGTGGCGAGCAGTAGAAGTGAAACTCCGTCCGACTGCAGCACCGCGCTGTAGGAACCGGCATCAGGCGAGAGAAAAGTCACGGTGAAATCCACCGTCGCTTGCGGGCCGAGCGAAAACGGAGGCGCCGGCCCGTTCAGCGTAAACCCGGCGCCAAGCGCCGACAGCACCGTCACCGTGGCTGCGGCGCTGGACGTGTTTTGCAAACGAAACTGGGCGGTGGCCGCCTGATTCGGGTAAATCGCGCCTAAATTGCAGACGGCTGAAGCCGGTTGCTGCACACAGCCGTTCACTACAAAGAAGCTGAGCTGCCCATAACCCAAGGGCGTGAGCGAAGCCGCGAGCAGCACCATGCGAAGGAATCGTGCGCTCATGGCTTGCCCACCGTGATGGTCGGCGCCCCGATGGTCAAGGTGATCGTCGGAGCCGGTGCGGGTGGAGCTGACGGAGCCGGGGTGCTCCCCGACTTCCCGGCGGCCAGGATTGCCGCCGCCGCGCCGCCACCCGCCAGCACCGCCACCACGATCCACTTTCGATATCCGTGGGAGCTGCCGGCGGTGGCCGCCGCCGCCCCGCTTCCCGGCTCGGCGATGTACTGGAATGACACCATGCCGGCGCGCGCCTGCTCCTTGGACGCCACGATGCGAATCTGGAAACGTCCAGGAGCGCGGTTCAACTGCAAGCCATGCACGCTGGCATGTCCATGGCTGTCGGCGACCGCCACTTCCGTCCGCATGCCGTTGGCGAAGACGCCGCCCGGGCCTTCTTCTGGCAGGTGAAAACTGACGGCCGCGCCTTCCACGGGCTTTCCGGTTTCGTCGGTTACCTCCACGGTCAGCGGGCGCGGGGCGCGCGACCCCGGAGCGTGTACCGCCCCTTCGCCCTCGACGACGCGGATCTGAAGAATGGCGACTTGAGCCGTCGCCGTGCAACCAAGCGCTACGACAAACGCCGCTGCCTGACAGACTCTAAAGATGTGTACCAAGTACTCACGCAGTCAACCGGACTTTCTCGCCAATATGACCGTGATGTTGTCCGGACCTCCGGCTTCTTTGGCCGCCTCAATCAAGCGGCGGCAGCCATCTTCGAGAGTCCAGCCATACGGCCCGCCGCGCAGGATCCGCTCGATTTGATCTGCATCCAGCACGCCGTGCAGCCCGTCGCTCGAGATCAGCACGAGCGCGCCCACCTTCAAGGGCACCGAATAGTAGTTGACGGTCAGCGGGGCGCTGGCTCCAACGGCCATGGTCAGCACGTGCCGCATGGGGTGATTTCGGAGGCTGTCCTCGTCCAGCCCGAGCGGCCGGCCGACTTCGTTGACCCACGTCTGGTCGTCGGTGATGGCGCGGAAGCCGCTGTCATCCAGCAGGTAGGCGCGGCTGTCTCCCACGCTGGCGATCAAGAGGCCTTCCTCGGTTTCGAGCGCCACCACCAGGGTGGTGCCCATGCCTTCCAGGCTGGCGTCGTTCCGCGCCGCTTCGAGTACGCGGCGGTTGGCCTCCTCGACAGCCTTCAGCACCACCTGGGAATCCCGGCTCTGGACCTCCAGCACCACCTCCACCACCGTATCCACGGCCAATTGCGATGCCCGCTCGCCGGCTCTGGCTCCGCCCATCCCGTCCGCCAGCACGTACAGCCCCAGCTCCGGTTTGATCAGGCAGTAGTCTTCATTATTCGTTCTGACGCAGCCTTGGTCCGACAACGCGAAGGCTTCCAACATTCCCGCTACTCCCTTCAGGCGCCCGGCTCTACGCTCAAACTTTAACACGCGGGTGACCGTGCCTGGAACCGCAATTTTACCCGATGGCAGGCGGTAAAATGGTGCTACTCTCCCAATGCTCTGGAAACGCCTCCGGCTGACGCTCGAAATGATCAAGTTCGAGCATTCGGTCTTCGCCCTGCCGTTCGCCCTCACTGGGGCTCTGCTGGCTTTCCGCGAGGGCCGCTCGGGCGGCGGGGAGATTGCGCGCAAGCTGCTCTGGATCGTGGTCGCCATGGTGTGCGCCCGCTCGGCCGCCATGGCTTTCAACCGGCTGGTCGATTTCGAAATCGACGCGCGCAATCCGCGCACCAGCATGCGCCACCTGCCCACCGGTCTGCTATCTCGCGGGTTTGCCTGGGGGTTCGTGGCGGCATCCTCGGTCGTCTTCTTCCTGGCCGCCGGTGAATTGAACCGGCTGTGCCTGCGCCTCGCCCCGGTGGCGCTGGGCACGGTATTTTTCTATTCCTTCACCAAGCGGCTCACCTCTTTCTCGCACCTGGTGCTGGGGTTCTGCCTGGGAATCGCGCCCGCCGCCGCCTGGATCGCCGTGCGCGGCGCGTTGGACCCGCGCATCCTCTGGCTCACCGCCGCGGTGACCTTCTGGACCGCCGGTTTCGACGTCATCTACTCCTGCCAGGATTACGAATTCGACATCGCCGAGGGCCTCTACAGCGTGCCGCGCAGCTTGGGCATCGCGGGAGCTTTATGGGCCGCGCGGGCGATGCACGCGCTGATGGTGGCCTGCCTGCTGGCCCTGATCTACACGCTGCACCTCGGGGCCCTGGCGCTGGCCGGCGTCGGCGCCATTGTGGCGCTGCTGGTTTACGAGCACAGCCTGGTGAAGCCCCACGACCTTTCGCGCGTCAACGCCGCCTTCTTCACCATGAACGGGTATGTGAGCGTGTTATTCTTTTTATTCTGGGCTGCTGATATACTCCTCCTCAAACCGGGTGCCTGAAGTATGCAAATGGTAATCGACGATTCCCGTCTTGTCCCCATCCGAAGCAAGGTCGAGGCGGGCGAGCGGCTCTCTTTCGACGACGGCATTGCGCTCTACCGCACCACCGACATCCTGGCGCTCGGCTACCTGGCCAACCTGGTGCGCGAGCGGCTCCACGGCAACGTCGCCTTTTTCAACGTGAACCGCCACATCAACCCCACCGATGTCTGTGTGGCCAGTTGCCGCCTGTGCGCCTTCGGCAAGCGCGTGCGCGATCCCAAGGCCTACACCATGTCGCTCGAGGAGGTGTGGCAACGCGCTGGCGAGGGCTGGAGCGAGGCGGTCACCGAGTTCCACATCGTGGGCGGCCTGCATCCCGAACTTTCGCTCGATTGGTACTGCGAGATGCTGCGAGGCTTGAAGCAGCGTTTCCCGCGGGTCCACCTGAAGGCCCTTACCATGGTGGAGATCGCCTACCTGGCGCGGCGGACCAGGATTCCGGTGCGCGAAACCCTCGAACGCCTGCGCGACGCGGGCATGGATTCGCTGCCCGGCGGCGGCGCCGAGATCTTCAACGAGCGCGTCCGGCGCATCATCTGCGATCACAAGATCGACGGCCGGGAGTGGCTGGAAGCCGCGCGCGCCGCGCACCAGTTGGGTCTTCGCTCGAACTGCACCATGCTTTACGGCCACATCGAGAACGAGGAAGACCGCGTGGACCACCTGATCCGCCTTCGAGAGCTGCAGGACGAAACGCACGGTTTCGCGACCTTCATCCCGCTGGCCTTTCATCCCGACAACACGGCGCTCCAGCACATCCCCAAGACCACGGGTTTCGCGGACATCAAGAACATCGCGGTGGCGCGCCTGATGCTGGACAACATCCCGCACATCAAGGCCTACTGGGTGATGATGACGCCGCGGATCGCGCAGATCGCACTGCGCTTCGGCGCCGACGATATCGACGGCACCATCGTGGAGGAACGGATTTACCACGACGCCGGAGCGACCACCGCCCAGGGTCTGCGGCGCGCGGAGTTGCTGCACCTGATCCGCAAGGCGGGCCGCGAGCCGGTCGAGCGGGATACTCTGTACCGGCCAGTCGAGCGGACGGAAGCCACGTTTACGGTGCTGGTGTAGCGGCAGGTGGGAAACCTGGGGCGGGTTGGCAACCCGCCCGTTGCGCCGGCGGACAACCGGCGCGCAGCTTGCCAATCCGCCCCGCAGCCCCACGCTATAATCGAACCATATGAGAATTTGGGTGCCACTCGCGGCCGCGGGCGTGATCGCCATCGCCGTTGCGGCCGCCGGGCAGGACCCCGCCAAGCCCGCCGGCCAAGTCCTCCAGAGCGACGAGGCCACGCGTATCACGGTCGACGTTACGCGCGTGAACCTGCTTTTCACCGTCACCGATAAGAAAGGCCGCTTCATCACCGACCTCGGTAAGGACGATTTTGAAGTCGTCGAAGGCAAGCGGCGGCAAACCATCTCGGAATTCACGGCGGAGTCCGACCTGCCCCTGCGCCTGGGCATCCTGATCGACACCAGCAACAGCGTCCGGGAACGCTTCAAGTTCGAGCAGGAGGCCGCCCGCCAGTTCATCGACAGTGTCATGCGCACCAACCTCGACAAGGCCCTGGTGGTGAGCTTCGACACTTCGGCCGAGTTGGTATCCGACCTGATCACCGACACCGACAAGCTGACTGCCGCTATCCGCGACCTGCATCCCGGCGGCGGAACCGCGCTTTACGATGCCATCTACTTCGCCTGCCGCGACAAGCTCTCGCAGGACCAGCCGAGGCACAAGTTCCGCCGCGCCATCGTCATCGTCAGCGATGGCGAGGACAACCAAAGCCGCTACACCCGCGACCAGGCGCTCGAAATGGCGCAGAAGGCCGACGTGGTGATGTACGCCATTTCGACCAACATCACCCGCATTGAAACCGATGGCGATAAAGTTCTCAAGTACCTCGCGCAGGAAACCGGCGGGCGAGCTTTCTTCCCGTTCAAGGTGGAGGACCTGGACCAGTCGTTCGAAAACATCGCCAACGAGCTGCGTCATCAGTACAACATCTCCTACCGGCCCGAGCCACTGAAGACCGACGGTCTTTTCCACGTAATCGATGTGCGCGTGAGGGAACGCAAGAATATCCTGGTCAATGTCCGGCGGGGCTACTACGCTCCCAAGATGTAGCGGGGTAATCCGCCGCGGCGGGCCAGGCGACCTGGCCCAAGTTGCCGTCATCCAGGCCGCCAGCCCCGAGGCTGCCCAATGGAACGTCGCCGGCTACCTGCAGTACGCCTTCCGCGTCTCGGTCCGCGGGATTCAAGTGGCGGGTTTCCTGGTGTCGCGTACGCTCGCGGAGGGTGAAACCGAGTTGCTGAACCTTGCCGTGGCCCCGCAGTTCCGTCGCCAGGGAGTGGCGCGCAAGCTGGTGGAGTCTCTGCTGGCCGAGTCTCCGGGGGTTGTGTACCTGGAGGTCCGGGAATCCAATCGGGCCGCCCGCAAATTCTACAATCACATGGGATTTCAAGAAGTTAGCTCGCGCCCCGGGTACTACCAAGCACCCCCCGAAGCGGCTATTGTTATGAAGTTTCATTCATGTTAAGGTGGCGTTAGGACGGTGATGCCGTCCTTTCACAATGCGACGAGCTCTTGGGAGGAATTGCCCAATATGGAACGGAACGCACAGGAAGAGTTGAAAGCGCATCTGATGGCAACGAACGAGGAGTTTCGCCGGCTTTCCAGCCAGCACTCGGAGTTTGCCCGGAAGCTGGATGCTCTGGAATCGCTTCCCCATCTGACTTATGAAGAAGAGTTGGAGGAGACGCGGTTGAAGAAGCTGAAACTTCGGTTGAAGGATCAGATGGAAGCGATCGTGAGCCAGTACCGGTCTCAGCAGCAGGTCGCTTAGCGTCAGGTGCGCGCAGTAGCGGTAATTGCATTCGGCCCGGTCGGCTTCGGCTGACCGGGCCTTTGGTTTTTATGGAACCGATTCGCATTCCCATCACGGACGTTTTCGATTTGCACAGCATTCCGCCGCGCGATGTGAAGGCGGTGGTGGAGGAATACCTTAGCGAGGCGCACCGGCTGGGGTTCAAGGCGCTGCGGATCATCCACGGACGCGGCATAGGCGTCCAGCGCGAGATGGTGCGTTCGGTTCTCTCCCGCACCGCGTTCGTGACCGATTTTGAGGACGCTCCCGCCGAAGCCGGAGGCTGGGGCGCCACTATCGTGACGCTGCGATAGAAATCGCTCCTGTTACGCCACCGCTGCCGCTTCCCAGCGCACGGAAACCTTCTTGATCCGCTCCACGGCCTCCATCAGGTTGGCCAGCGAGTTGGCGTAGCTGAACCGGATGTAGCCGTCGCCATACTCTCCGAAACAGCCGCCTTGCAGGCACGAAACTCCCGCTTCATACAGCAGGTAGTCGGCCAGCTCTTTGGAGGGGATGCCCGTACCGGTCACGTTTGCAAACGCGTAGAACGCGCCGCCCGGAACCGCGCAGCGGAATCCCGGAATCCGGTTCAGCCCCTTGCAAATGGCGTCGCGGCGGCGGTGGAATTCCGCCACCATGGCGGCCACGCAGTCCTGCGGTCCGGCGATCGCGGCGATGCCGGCGCGTTGCGTGAAGCTGGCCGTGCAGGAGGTCGAATTCACCATCAGCTTGCTCACCGCGTCCACCAGCCACTCCGGCATCACGCCGTAGCCCATGCGCCAGCCGGTCATGGCATAGGTCTTCGAGAAGCCGTCGAGGATAATGGTTTTCTCCAGCATCCCGGGGAAACTCGCGATCGACTGAGGCGCCTCGCCGCCGTAGTAGATCTGCGAGTAGATCTCATCGCTCAACACCATCACGTCGCGCTCGCGAAGCATTCCGGCAATGGCCGCGATGTCCGTGCGCGGAATCACGCCCCCGGTGGGATTCTGAGGCGAGTTCAGAATGACCATCTTGGTGCGGTCCGAGAGCCGGTCGCGAAAGAGATTGAGGTCGAAGGAAAAGCCGCGGCTCTCTTCGAGCGGCATCGGTACCGGCCGGGCGCCCAGGAACCGGATCATCGATTCGTAAATCGGAAAGCCCGGATTCGGGTAGATAACCTCGTCGCCGGGTTCCAGCAGCGCCAACATGGGGAAGAAAATGATCGGCTTGCCGCCGGGCACCACCGATACGTGCTGTGGCCCAACCGGAATTCCGCGCGACCGCGAAACGTGGGCGGCGATGGCTTCTCGCAACTCGGGAATGCCCTGCGGCGGGCCGTAATGGGTCCAGCCCTCGTCGAGCGCTTTCTTGGCCGCTTCGACGATGTGGGGCGGAGTGGGGAAATCGGGCTCGCCGATCTCCAGGTGGATCACGCTGCGGCCTTGCGCTTCGAGCGCGCGGGCGCGTACCAGAACATCGAAGGCGGATTCGACTCCGATGCGGTTCATTCGTTCTGCAAGTTTCATGATGGTCTCAGGCAAACTGGGCCGCCGACCTCCAATTCCCAAGCTTATCAGGCTTCGGCGCCCGCGATAGAATGGCGTAGGGGCTGGGCATGCCCAGCCACTACTTTAGATTCCACGTTTTCAGGGTTCCAGCGTCATCAGTTTAGAACCCGTGGAAACAGTCGTTGGCAGCCCGATGAGCGAAGAAATCGTCGAGCCCGGCCTGGAACTTCTGGAACGGCAAAATCGCTTTGTTTCCGAGCACTTACGGCGGATTTTCATCCAGATTTACCGGATCGTGGGGAACGTGGCCGATGCCCAGGACCTGACCCAGGAAGCCTTCATCAAGGCCCTCCAACGCCAGGAGCAGCTCAAAGACGAGCAGAAGGCCGCCCACTGGCTGTCGCGGATCGCCACGAATACGGCTATCGATTTCCTGCGCCGTAGCGGCCGCGCCACGTTTTGCGAGCTTGATGAAGCTCCGGCGAGCCATTCGGAAAGCCCCGAACAGGCCCTGCTGCGGTCCGAGGAACGGAATTATCTGAAAGATGGCTTGCGCCTTTTGAGCCCGCGGGAACGGGCGGCGCTGATGCTGCGCGACGTGGAAGGCCTGCCGGCGGAAGAGGTGGCCAGACGGCTCAACTGCTCGAAAGCCACAGTGCGCTCGCACATAGCCAACGCGCGCACCAAGTTCCGGCGCTATATCGAAAGAAGGAAGCGGTAGAACGATGAGACATCCCGATCGGGCGACATTGGCATTACACGCGGGTGGGGACCTCGGGCCCATCGCCCGTTGGAGAACCCAGCGCCACCTGGCGACATGCGCGGATTGCCGCGATGAGGCCGCGGCGTTCCACGGAGTGCGGGCGATTCTCCCCGAGCTGGCCGAGACCCCCGAGATTTCCTGGAACCGGCTGGCCGCCGAGATGAAGGCCAACATCCGGGTGGGACTGGCGGCTGGCGAGTGCGTGCGGACCGGCCAGACGCCCTTGCGCGAAACACCCCTGTTCACCCGCGCCCGCGCGGTGGTCGCCTTCGCCAGCGTGGTGGTCCTGTTGTTTGCCGGCCTGGTCCTGGAACATCCGGGGCCCGGCGCGCCAAAATACGATGGCGTGGTGGTGCAGACCACCGCTAATGGAATTCAGGTCAGGGAGGGTGGCCAGGCGCTCCGCCTGCTGCACTCCGGCGCCCAAAACGTGCTGTACTCGGTGGGCGCGCAAGGCTCTATGAGGGCTCGCTACGTGGATCCCGAAACGGGCTACGTAACGATCAATAACGTTTATGCGGATTGAAAATCGAATGCGGCTGGCGGTACTGGGATTCCTGGGCGCGGCCACCGTGCTGGCGCAGGATGTTCCGCTCGATCCGCGCAGCTCCATCAGTATCGAGTTCGCCAAGGATTCGCCGGTGGCGGTGCTCAACGTCGCCACCGGCGAATCGCGCGCCACGGCTCGCGGCGCGGCCCTGGTGCTCGACCTGCACATGTCGCTGACGCTGCGCAACCTGGGCGCCAGCCGCATCCACGGCGTCACGCTGCGGGTGGTGTCGCAGGAAGTGACTCTGGGCGGGAAGGGGTCGGTGGCGTACCCCAGCCTGAATGTCGGTCCGGGCGAAGCCTTCCCGGTTCGAATCGACATGCAACTGGTGCGCCCCACGCAGGCGGCGGCCGGGCCGCTGGTGGAAGTGAATCTCGATGGCGTGCTCTTCCAGGACCTTTCTTTCTACGGCCCCGACCGGCTCAACTCGCGGCGCACCATGACCGCCTGGGAAATGGAGGCGCAGCGCGACCGCGAGCATTTTAAGCGCGTGCTGGCGCAGAACGGCCCCGATGGGTTGCGCCACGAGATGATCGACAGCCTGGCGCGCCAGGCCGAGCGTCCCCAATTGGATGTGCGCGTGGCCCGTGGCGGCCCCGCGGTTTCCTCCACCGCCGCGGGGGTCGAGCACCAGGAGCAGTTCGCCTTCCTGAAGTTCCCAGACTCGCCCGTCGAGCCGGTCGAGGGATGGGCGCAGCTTGCCGGAAATGAAGTGCGCGCCCCGCATATCCAGGTGCTGAACAAATCGGACAAGGCCGTAAAGTACGTCGAGCTCGGCTGGCTGGTGCGCGATCAGAAGGGCCAGCAGTACATGGCGGCTTCGCTGCCGGCCGCCGATCCCGCCCTCTACCTGCCTCCCGGGCGCACCGCCCGCGTCTTGCAGGAGACCGCGCTGCGATTTTCGCGCAGCGGGCAACCGGTCACCATCAAGGGCATGACGGGCTTTGTCAGCGAGGTGGAATTCGCCGATGGGAAGGTGTGGATTCCCACCCGGCAGAACCTCGAGAACGCCCTCCTGCTGAAGGTCTTGCCGCCTTCGAACGAAGAACAGCGGCTCTCGGACCTCTATCGCACCAAGGGAATCGGCGCGCTCATCGAAGAGCTGAAGAAGTTCTAGCGGTTACTGCTGCACGGCACCGGTACGCTTCTCCCAGCCGTTTTCGAATAGTTTCAGGAAGTTGTTTGGACCGTACGGGTGTTTGGCCATTGCCTTTTCATCGAATGCAACGCCGATTCCAGGCGCATCGGACGGTTCCAGATAGCCAGCCTGCACCCGGGGGACGCCTTGCATGATCTCATGCACCCAGGGCTCCAGGAAGTCGTCGAAACACTCCTGAATCAGAAAATTGGGAATGCTGGCGTTAATGTGCGCGTTGATGGCGGTGTTGTAGGGGCTCTGCGCCTGGTGGAGCGCGACGAAGGCCTCCGCGGCCTCGGCGATGGCAGCGGCTTTACGGGCCCCACCAATGCCTCCGATGCCCAACGTTTCCGGCTGCACGATATCCACCGCACGCCCCGCCAACAACTCCAAGAACTGGCCAAGCCTGGTGAACCGTTCGCCGGTGGCCACCGGAACCTTAATGGACCGCGCCACCTGAAGCGTGGCTTCTATGTCGGTAGACATCACCGGGGTCTCCAGCCACATCGGCCGGTACTCTTCGAGCTCGTGTCCCACGCGGATGGCCGTGGAGACACTGAACCTATCATGCGCTTCGATAAGGAGATCCATGTCGTCGCCCACCGCCTTCCGGACCGCCGCCACAATCGCCAGCGATTTTTTCTCCTCTCCGGCATCGAAGAACCGGTAGGTGCTGCCGAACGGGTCGAACTTCAGCGCCGTGTACCCCATGGACTTGACGCGGGCGGCCTCTTCCGCGAAGGCCCCCGGTTCCCTCGGCCCTTTGTACCAGCCGTTGGCGTAAACCCGAAGAGAAGGGTTCTGCTTGCCACCCAGCAGTTTCCACAGCGGAGCGTTCAGGCTCTTGGCCAGAATGTCCCAACACGCAATGGTAATGCCGTTCATGGCAACGTTGTTGCCCAGGAACAGGCCTTTGTACATCTTCTGCCACAACCTCTCCGGGTGAATCGGATCCTCACCGATCACGAAACGCTCGAGCTCATGAACCTGAGCCTCGGGAGGTTTGGTTTCCAGGCCACCCGTGGCCTCTCCCCATCCCACCAAGCCGGCGTCCGTGTCGACCTTGACAAAGACCCAGTTCTTCCATGGGTTCCCCACCACGAAAGTCTTGACCCCCGTAATCTTCATGATTCCCTCGCTTTCGGCGGCTCGGGCGGGCGGCAGCGCTGCATTCACCACCAATGCCCCAGCGACGTTCCGCATCATTCCGCGCCGTGTAAAGCCGTTAGACTCGCCTTTGAAATCGGATTCCATGGTATTTCAGCCGCCTCCTAAGCCTTCAGATACGGCTTCATGGCTTCGAAGTTCCAGTCGATCTCGGCGATCTCGTCCGGCTTGAGCTGGGCTTCCGTCTGTTGGCCGTCGTGCCCCCGGCTCACCATGGTCTTGAAGACGCCGCGCTTTTTCATGATGTACTGCGGCACGCCGCGGAACTGGCGCATCGCGTTGAGCGCCAACAGCAGGCTGGCAAACGCCGCCCGCGCCTTCTCCTTCTGTCCAGACTGATACAGATCCCAGACGGCCACATATACATCGGTGAACTGAGCCTCCGGCATGTCGCCGTCTCCGCCAAAACGCATTTCGTAGGTAAGCCCGTAGCCATTGGCGCCGCTGAATACCGCCTTCATCACCGGCTTAGCCTTGATCAACTCCTTCATCCGGTCGTTTACCGGGTTGACCTCCTCCTTCACGTAACCCAGATTGGGAAACTCCTTGGCCAGATCGATCAGGAATTCGACCGACGGGTCGATCCCCTGAGCCCCACCCGAGGTCTGAATAAACACCGGGCGCTTACTCAGCTTGCCCAATGCCCTGTAGTAGGTGCGGTAATCCTCTATCGACTTCGCCTCCATCGGGGGCATGGCGATGAGGCCATCCGGCTCCAGTTCTTCCGCTTTGCGGGCGAACTCGAGCATCTGCCCGGTATTCGTGGATTGAACGCCGAGCAACAGGGCGGGCTTGCGCCCCTTGGCCGCTTTGGCGACGACTTCCATCCCGCGCATGCGCTCTTCTTTGTTGATGCCCCCAGGGTAGCCGCTGGCATGTTGTGGCCAAGCCATGCCATGAGCGCCCCATTTTTCGAAAACCTCCACTTCGTGGACCAGGTCCTCAAAATCCACGCCGCCGGCCGCCGTGTATGGGGTTGCCAGAATCGGGAAAATGCCGCGCATGGGCTTGGCTGTCGCGGCTGCGAGCGGCCGCCTGAGGGCCATCGCCGCTCCCGTAACCGCGCCCAGTCCCACCAGCAATTGTCTTCTGTTATATCTTGTCGTCATAGCGAGCCTCCTATCGCACCCAGTGATCAGTAGGTGATGCAGTTACACCATTTGCCTTCATCGTCGTAGTGCGGCCACGGTCCGGACCAGCGGCGCTGCCAGTTCGACGTGCCCGGCATGTCCCATTCCGGCGTCGGATCGAAGTAGCCCGGGAACCGCAGGTGCTCCTTCACTACATCATCGTTGAGTTCGAGACCTAGCCCCGGTGAGTCTGGTACGTGAATGTAGCCGTCGTCGATGATCGGCTTGTCGCAGCCTTTCACCAGGTCCTGCCACCAGGGCATATCGGCCGAATGGAATTCCAGCGCCACCAGGTTCGACATGGTGGACGCCACGTGGGTCATCGCCATGGTGCCGATGGGCGATCCGGGGTTATGGATCGCGGTCTGAATGCCATGAACGGCGGCATAATCGTGGATGCGCTTGATCTCGCGGATGCCTCCCGAGGCCACGAAGTCCGGATGGATAATGTCAACGGCGTTGTTATCCAGCATGTCCCGGAAACCCTCTTCGAGTCCGAAGGCCTGCTCGCCCGTGCAGACGGGCGTAGTGGTGTTTTCCTTGATTTCCTTGAATCCCCGCCAATTGATCCAGCAGTAGGGGATGAAATCCTCGGCCCAGGCGAGATTGTACGGCTCAAATGCCTTGGCGTAGCGGATGGCGTCTTTTACCGTGAGGTTCCCGAAGTGGTCCGCCGCCAGCGGCGTGTTCTTGCCAATGGCATCGCGGACAGCGGCGATGAATTCGCACAGATATTCGAGGCCTTTCTGCGTCGCCGCACCGCTGGGGAAGACTGCGCCGGGCTGGTCCTCCACCAGGCTCGTGTACAGGTCCATCTTGAGGAACTTGAAGCCCAGCGCTTTCCGCTTGGCCACGCGCTCGCCCATCAGCTTGGGATTATTGGCGCCGGTCGTGTCGCAGTAGATCAATACCTTATCGCGCAGTTTCGGCCCAACCAGCTTCCACACCGGAACGCCGTATACCTTCCCGGCGATGTCGTGCAGGGCCAGGTCGATGGCGCCGAGGCCGGTATTCCAGAAGTTCTGGCCCGCCGACCACCGGAGGTCGCGCAGAATCCCGCCGATATCCAGCGGGTCGCGACCCACAAGGTGGGCCTTCAGCATCAAGGCGCTGCCTTTGACGCCGGCCGAAAAGACCTCGCCGAGCCCGTACACGCCCTGGTTCGTGTCGATGCGGATGATCGGGTAGTCGTAGTACGTCGCCACCGTGCAGGCCCGCATATCGGTAATTTTCAGGCCGCTGGGCGCGGAGTTTCTGTTCAGCGCGGAGCGCTGATTGGACTGGGCGGCGCCAGTCCCTTGTGTCAGCTTCAAGAGTGATGGCAGAGCGCCCGCGCCCGCGAGTGTGCGGAACAACCTCCGCCTATTCCATTCGGATGTCTGCATATCCTTGGCCCTCCCGTAGAGCCTGGCAAGATTACAGTACAACTTCGCAATCCCAGCCGCAATCCCGCGCCGATGTACGGTCGCGGCAAAGTAGCCGAAAGCCGGCGTCTCTGTTGAATTTGGGCTGGAACTTTCGCCGCCGTGGGCACATTTTGCCCGCTATTCCAAGCCACCCAGGGGGAACTCAGCGCCCAGGCAAGGCAGAACGGCCCCGACCGGAATTCATCCCCGAAACTAGGGCGTCGATGGTTTGGGTGAGGTCTTCTGTAACGACATGATCAGCCAGGCGCTGCTGCTCAAGCCCTTCGCGGTAGGCAAGAATCCCCTGGAAATCGACGCGATCCTGGCGTCGATTCGCCGGTTCTCTGTCCAGGGCTCGAGCAGCGGCGGATACCCGGTCCCGGACGGCTACTTTGCGCCCACGCCCATGTATGACAAGGCCATGATCGGGAATCATGTGCACAGCAAGTACCCGCACCTCGACGCACTGGGTGAGCCCATCAACGAACTCGACGAACACACGAGCCCGGTGCAGACGGGACGCGGCCAGAAATAAACCGCTTCAGCGAACCCGCGTAGTTCATTGTGCGTTCATGTCCGCTCGCGCACAATGGGAGATGAGAGCCGCTCCGCGTGCGCATCTTGCTAGTTGAAGACGAATCCCGGGTCGCCGGATTTATCGCCAAGGGCCTCCGCGAACAGGCCTATGCCGTCGATATCGCCAGCGATGGCGAACAGGCGTTGTACCAGGCCGCCGTCAACCAGTACGACATCGTGATTCTCGATGTCATGCTGCCGGTGAAGGACGGCCACACCGTCTGCCGGGAACTTCGCGGCTCGGGCTTTCGCACCCCCATCCTCATGCTGACCGCGCGCGGCGCCGTGGACGACCGCGTGGAAGGCCTGGATTCCGGGGCCGACGACTATCTCGCCAAGCCCTTCGATTTCAAGGAGCTGCTCGCCCGCCTGCGCGCCCTGCTGCGGCGCCCCGCCGGCTTGCTGCCCCAGGTGGCGCGCGTCGCCGACCTTACTTTGGACACGGGCAGCCACGCCGTCACGCGCGCCGGAAAACCCGTGAGCCTCACCGCCAAGGAATACGCGCTGATCGAGTTCCTGGTGCTCAACCAGGGCCGGGTGGTGGGCCGCGAGCAGATTGGGCAACACGTCTGGGACGAAAACTTCGATCCGTTCTCGAACGTGATCGACGTGTACATCAAGCGCCTGCGCTCCAAGCTGGACACGGGGATCGGCCGCCGCTTGATTCACACCCGCCGGGGCGAAGGCTACATTCTGAGCGCGGACCCGGAGGTCGGCGATGATTAGGAGCTTCCGGTTTCAGCTCACCATTTGGTACGTGGCTCTGTTTTCGCTGCTCTTCGTCCTGTTCAGCATCTTCCTCTACAGCTTGTTGTCCAAAGACCTCCGCACGCGCCTGGACCAATCGCTCACATCCGAGGCCAACACCACTTCGGCCCTTCTCGAAGACGAGTTAGTGGAGGAAAAGGGCGACGTCCATCTGGCCGCGACCGAGGCTGTAGCCGGATTGCGCCTGCACGGGAGCCGGGTCGCGATCCTGGCAGGGTCGCGGCTGCTCGCGTCGAGCGGCCCGGTCTCTCAACAGGAATCCGCTGTGGTGGTGGCGCAGGCGGCTCGCAGCGCCTCGCCGGACTTGGTGCTGGCGCTGCCGCGGTTGGGGCAGAATGGCGCGCGGGCCGCCACGCACCGCTTGACCGCTCTCGGGCGGAGTTTCCTGATCTTCTCGATCGCGCCGTTGGACTCCATCGCCGCGGATCTCGGGGTGGTTCGCCGCGTGATCTTCCTGGCGCTGCCGTTGCTCCTGGGGCTGGCGGGAATCGGCGGCTACCTGCTCGCCACCCACAGCCTCGCTCCTCTCAATTGGATGGCCGAACAGGCGCGGGAAATCACCGGCAGCAACCTGAATAGGCGTCTCGAAATCGGCAACGCCGCCGAAGAACTGGCGGTCCTGGCGGCCTCGTTCAACGAGCTGCTGGCGCGGCTCGACCAGTCCTTCGAAGCCATGCGCCGCTTCGTGGCCGACGCCTCGCACGAGCTCCGCACGCCCATTGCGGTGATTCGCGGCGAAGCCGACGTGGCTCTTTCGCACGACCGCGGCGCCGCCGAATACCAGGAATCGCTGGCCATCGTTCTGGATGAATCGCGCCGCCTTTCCCGCCTGGTGGACGACCTGCTGAATCTCGCGCGCGCCGACGCCGGCCGCGTCAAGCTCGAGGTGCAAGAGTTCTATTTCAACGAGCTGCTGGCAGAATGCTGCCGCTCGATGCAGACCCTGGCGAGCGCTTCCGGTATTACGCTCGAATGCCGTTCGGCCGGGGACGTGCAATTCCGCGGCGATGAGGGGCTGCTCCGCCGCCTGGCGATCAACCTGCTCGATAACGCCATCCGCTACACGCCGCCGGGAGGCACGGTCTCGGCGGTGCTGGAAGCGGACGCCGCCGGCGTGCGCATCCGTATTTCGGATACCGGAGTTGGAATCCCCCCGGAAGCGGCGCCCCACGTTTTCGAGCGCTTTTACCGCGCCGACAAGGCGCGCTCCCGCCAGGACGGCGGCTTCGGCCTGGGCCTGTCGATCGTGAAGTGGATCGCCGAAGCCCACAACGGCGCCGTCGATCTAACCCGCAATCCCGGCCCGGGAACCACCTTCACCGTAACCTTACCGCGCTGATTCAGTGCCCGCGCCAAGGCCCTGTCACGGAATAAGTGTGCCAAGGATTGGGACCGGCCCGAAATGGCTGCCTACGATGAACTGCCGCCGCAGTGATGTTGTCTTGGTCTTGTTTCCGGATTCAAACTTGCGGACGTCGAAGCGGCGGCCTGCGCTGGTTGTCCAAGCAGACGGACTGGACGCACATCTGCCTCATTCGCCGAACTCTTCCACCTGCCTGAATGCCGCTTTCTTTCCGAATCCAAGCACGAATCCTCCTCTGCCCCAGTAGACGGAGCGTGAATCGTCAATTCGATCCGGCCGTCTCAGCAGGGGATCGTAGCACAGGCAGACGGTAGGCGTCGCTTCAGCCGCCTAGCTCCTGTAGGGCGACAAGCGGGGACCCTGCCCGTTGGCGGCTGTTTCATTCAGGGAATCGCAACGGGAGCGATGGAATATCCACAAGAGCTTTCCTCACGGGCGCACGCGGGTCGAGGCCGTCCCGACACGGGCAGCAACCGAGGGTGCCAAAGGCCCGGCGAAGCAATGTCCCGATTCGGAGGTCGCCGGTTCATTCGGGGAGTCGCACAGGAAGCGAGAAGTGGATCTGACAGGACTCAGCCCACCAGCACAGGAGAGCATCGGAATCATCGAGCTTCAATCGGTCGCTGAGCTACAAAAGGAATTGGAGGGTAGATGGAGCTATCTGCGGGATAGCCGCGGGATCGCGCGCGGTGGACGAGTTTACTGGAGCACGAGTCGCACGCGCGCTTCCGGAATGCCGCGCGGTGTTCGAGGTGCCCGATATTCCGGAGCGGATTCTTAAAGGAAAGCTCGTGACCTTGGGCCGCGAATTGCCGGCCGCGGCACCGCCCGTGTTGTTGATGACGTTGCTGATCTCGCCGTTGTTGCCCAGCCGAACCGTGATCATGCTGTGGAACTTGACGTTGGGCTTGTTGGGAACCTCGATTGCCCGGGTGAGCGTGACGCCGCGATTCCGGAAGACGCTGTAGATCCCGAGTCCCCAGGCTTCATGGCTGGTTACGTTGTCGGCCACCTTATAGGAGGCCCAACCGTTCGTGCCTGGCGCGCTCGTGAAGCTCGGCTGATCGGGAGGGTCGTAGGGGATCTCGGACTGATAAAAGTACACCCGCCCGCCGTTGGCGTTCCACACCACCTGGTATTCCTGGTAATGTTCGACGAAGAGGCCGTAAATGGTGACGTTGTCGCCATTCACGATGAGCCCGTTGGCGCCGGTGTTGCTTTTCCAGCCGACGCCGGAGCCGTGGTCGGCGCGCCAGATCCAGGTGTGATCGACGATTGTGTCGTGGCTGTTGATCTTGAGGCTGACGGCCGCGCGCCCCACCCCCGCGCCGCCGACGCGGAAGAAGACGTCGTGGAGGGAGATCGGGTTTTTTGCGTGCCTGGCCTTGCTTCCATTTGGCCCCACTTCGAGCAGAACCGGCGAATTTTCGGCTCCCGCGTCGAACAGGAGGCCAGCGATAATGACGCCGTCCACATCGGCGACGGTCATGGCGGTGACGCCGTTTGTGGGCCGCAGAGTGGCGAAGCCGAGCCCCAGAACGACCGTGTTCGCACGGGCCACGCGGATGGTGTCGGTCAGGTCGTAGATGCCGGGGGTGAACAGCACGTTCTTCCCCTTGGCCAACTGCGTGTTGACGCTTGCGGCGGTGTCGGCGTTTGGCCGGGCAACGTAGAACTGGCCGATGGGGATGGACCTTCCCGGGGTCGTCCCGGCGCGCCAGGTGATGCCCGAACTGTTAGCGCGGAGCGCCGGGATACGGACGCTATAGTCGCCGGAGGCATCGACCTGGAGGAACGGCTTCTCGCGAACGATGGGGACCTGGGCGATCTTGGTGTATGGCGGAGTAGGCCATTCGCCAGCCGGCGGATTGACCACGCCGACGAAGACCATGTTCCAGTTGGCGCCGGTCCAACTGCGCCATTCGGTGTTGCGCGAGATCCACTGCTGCTGGGGACCGGCGCCCACGTTGCCGTCAATGAGGGCATCGGACATCCAGCCGCCGCTCGCCCATCCGTTCTTCTGGTGGAGTACGATGTCGCCGCGAACGTGCATGCGGCGGAAGGGGACGGCTTGCGAGACGGCCCACTGCATCGTGCCGCCGGCGGGGGTAACGGAGAAGCCCTCGACGGCCTTCCAAAAGGTGCAGGTCGCGTTGTTGTTCGGCAGGGTAGCGTCGGAACGGACGTCGCCCGCGATGTGGACGTCATCGGGCGAGGCGCCGAGTCCGAGAACCTGCGTGTAGTATCCGACCGGCACATCGACTTTGTACTCGCCAGGCGCGAACAACAGAGCGTAGCGCGCGGGGCCGAACTGGCTGTTCTTCTGGATGGCGTAGGCCTTATCGATCTGTTCCTGGATCGCCGCGGCCGGCATGGCCGGGTTGAAGACGAAGACGTTGGGGCCGAAGTCGGGCTTGGCGGGGCCGGCGGCAGGCGCCGGGCAGGGGAACTGCGCGAGAAGAATCAGAAACAGGGTGAGACTGGTGAGCGGTCTGGAGAGTTCGGGGTTGCGAGGATGGTGCTGCTTCGCAGTTCGCATGCATGGCTCCCTTGGGGGATCGAGTTCGAGATTGCACCGACGGCTGAATCTTCGACTCGCCGGAAGTGCCGACCGGCGAACGGCTCTCGATCTTGTGGAGAAAGGTTGATGGCCTAAGTTCATATGGTAACCGGGTGACGAGCGGGACGCCAGGGCGAGTCTGCGGCCCTGACTCCCGCCTCGCAACGCAAGGTGCACCCGCCGGGGGGCTTTGGGCAGGTTGTTGGCACTCTCATGTACCCGGGCGGCGCGGTGATAACCAATCCAATGTTCAGGCCATGGGTCCATGGAAGATGGAAACGTCGGTGAAGAGGATGGCACACGAGTATCGGTCGAGGTGTTTCGGCAAATCGCGGCTTGCGCACTGGACGGACCAGATCCGGCGCCTCATCCGTGGCGAGCCGGCAGTTAGCCAGCGGGGTTGAGGACTTTCCGCGACTTCCCGGAATAGCAATACTGGGAACAAAAAGGGGGCGGTGCGCGATCCGCAACCGCGCACCGCCGTTGTATGTTTCGATACTCTACGCCGGGCGCGCCACCTTGCCGTCCCAGAGCATGGTCTTGCCTTGCCGGATCGACAAATCGGCCAGCAGAGCGGGGAGGGTCGAATTGAAGCCGATTTCGATGTCCGCGGCCGGCCGCTGCCGCGATTTCACGCAATCCAGGAAATTGCGCGCATGCCGTACCGTAGCCGATCCGAACGGGGAATTGGGGTTATCAGCCATCCCCTTCGGATCCATCGCGTTCTTGTATTCAACCGGCGCAAGCGTGGCGCCCTGCTGAGCGCGCTGCGACGCAATCGGCCGGATCTCATACCCGTAGCGGCTCACCAGCAGCATGCCTCGAGTGCCGAAGAAATAGTTGCCGTACAGGTCGCTGTCCGGTTCCATCTTCGTTCTCGGCGGCACCGCATTGGTGAAGGTGGCCACCCAGTTGTCGAACCTCCACACGATCGAGAAGGTTTCCGGCGTGCGCTCGGGATCGGGGATCTGCCCGATATACTGCCCCACTCCGGCGGTCACCTGGGGCGTCTTGTGATCCGCGTCCATGTACCACAGCATGACATCCAGCAGGTGAACGCCCCAGTCGGTTACAGTCCCTCCGCCGTAATCGAAGTAGTTGCGCCAGTTGCTCTGACGGCTCGGCACGTAGTCGTGCCGCGGCGCGGGACCCTGGAACATCTCCCAATCCAGGTCCGCGGGCGGTGGTACCGGTTTCTCGGGCGGCGGCGTCGTGGGCCCCCATCCTCCACCGCGGTATGTCATCACGCACTGGCCCACCGTGCCGAGGGTGCCGTCGCGCATGATCTTCACGCAATCCTGAAAATGCTGCCAACTGCGTTGCTGCAATCCTACCTGCACCACGCGGTTGTACTTGCGCGCGGCCTCGATCATCCTCTGTGCCGGCTCAATCGCGTTCGACACCGGCTTCTCCACGTAGACATCCTTGCCGGCTTCGCACGCCGCAATCATGATGGGGCTGTGCCAGTGGTCCGGCGTTGAGACTAGTACGGCCTGGATGTCTTTGTTATCCAGTAGCTTCCGATAGTCCCCGTAGGTCGCGATCTTGCCTCCCACCTTGATCGCGAACTGGTCCAGCCGCGATTTGGCCACATCACATGCGGCCACGAACTCTACATCGGTATTGTGAACAAATGAACTGTAGTCCTGGTTGCCGCGAGTGCCGGTCCCGATGATCCCCATCTGGACCCGGTCGTTGGCGCCCAGAACCGAGCGCGAGACCGCCGCCGCAGCCGCCGAAACTCTCAAAAACTCGCGTCTGCTTCCCATACCTTGCCTTTCTTTGCACCTGTGCTTCTATCCGTCCTTTGCCTGAAGTCGGTTCAAGCTTAGACCTGTTTAGAATAGATCGGGGTGACGCCCTGCTTGCCCAATTCGCGCACAATGAACTGCCAGACGGCCGGGGACAGCGCCCCGGTCCTTTCGATTTGAAAACCTTCTTTACGGCAATTTTTTCACTGCGATGGCACGCCACCGCCAAAAAGCCGCCGGATGCCAGCGCTCGCCACCATGCACCTCAATAGCCAGAAAGCCGTCCGTCGCGCCGCCGATGGAGTGGTTGGCGGTATCCGTGAAATCATCGACCTGCTGGTCGTTGAACCACGTGGTGATGTGCGGGATGTCGCCTTCGATGCGCACGTGTACGCGGTTCCATTCGTCGCGCTTCCAGGCTTTCATCCACAGTTCCTCGGCGGGACCACTGAAGCGGACGTCTTTCAGCGCTTCGCCATAGACGCCACCCATGCTTCCGGTGGTGCCCGGGGGTCCGCCGGGAAGATAGTCCAGCGTCACTTGATAGGCTTCGCCGGCCTCGGTGGAGCGAAGGAACAGGCCGCTGTCGCAGCCCCAGTCGGGCTTCACTTCCAAGTACACTTCGACGTTCTTGTACTTGTTGTCCGTCACCAGAATGCCGCCTTTGCCCGGAGGGTTCTGGTGGCCAACGATGATGCCATCGACCACGTGGAAATCGGGCGTTGTGCCGTGATGGTTGGTTTTGCTGATGTGCCATCCAGTCAGATCCTTGCCGTTGAAGATGGGGGTGAATCCTTCGGGGATCTGGATGGGCGGTTCCGCGTTGGTGTTTCTTTGCGCGCCGCCACCTTTCTTCGCGGCGGGCGCCTGCTGGGCCTGAGACGTGAACACCGCGAGCGCGAACGCCGCAATGCACGTCACGGCGATTCCGAGACGTTTTTGCATAAAGATGTGTGCTTACCTCCTGGGTTTCCTCGACTTCCCAGAATAGCAAGACCGGGAACAACAAGCGGTCTTCCCCGTGTTTGCCGGCGCGCGACAAGAATGTAGCGGCTGGCGGTGTTTCTTTCTTGGGCCCATAATCTTAACGTATATATACGTTAGGAGAGAACCGTGCCCCATACCCTGGCTGAGCTCGAACAGAAGCGATCGGAATTGCTGCGCCAGCTCCTCTCCCTCGGGGACTTCCGCAGTGGCTCTATCACCAACATTCACGGCTGCTGCGGTAAACCGAATTGCCACTGCCACAAACTCAACCACCCCCGCCATGGGCCCCATGTTCGGCTCACCCGTAAGGTTAAGGGGAAGTCCATCAGCGAGACGTTTTCCACCCCAGCCGCTTTGCAGAAAGCGCAGCGTGAGGTAAACGAGTTTCATCGATTTCACNNTCGTGCGCGAGTTGGTATTGGATGTGGTCGGCACGCAGTATTCGCCAGCCGTGCGGCGGATGATGGCGCTGGTTGGCAGCGAAAGTTCCTTCGAGCACGGTTGCGAGCAACTGGAGGTGTTGGCTGCCGTAGAGGTGACCGCCAAGGCCGTGGAGCGTCAGGCCGAGGCTATCGGCGAGGACGTCGCGCAGGGCGAGCAGGCCGAGATCCACCACGGATGAGGAAGGACGACCGGTTCGTGACGAGGGTTCCACCACCTACACCGGTGCGATCGAGACCGCCGAAGAGTTCGGCCAACGGCTCTATACCGGCGGCAGGCCGGCCTCACCAAGGGCGACCTGGTGAACTTCGCGTTCCAGCGCGGCAAGATCATTATGACCCCGAAACTGGCGATCGACGGCTCCAGGTTCCCCGCCGCGGACGACGAGTACACGCCGGCGCAACGCCGGATCATCGATGCCAGCCTGGCCAGGGCCGACGCCGACATCAAGGCCGGCCGCGTGTCCAAGGCCTTTCCGGACCACGCCGAGTTTATCGCCGCCCTGCAAAAGGAAGCCGCCAAGCTCTCCTCCAAGAAGACAAAACTCGAGGCCAAGTGAAGCTCCGCTGGACTTCCCATTTCGCGCGGGCCTACGCCAAAGCGCCCGAGGATATCCAAACGGCGTTTGGCAAGCAGTCGTTGCTCTCTTGCTCCAGAACCTCCGGCACCCTTCCCTGCGCGCGAAGAAGTGTGACGAAGACGACACCTACATCCCGCAGGATATTACCCGGCATCCGAAATAGGCACCATCGGGCGCGAACTGGACGATCTGGAAATGTTCTGTCAGGAAGCCCGCGATCCCGAATGGTGGAATTGGATGACACAGAAACTCCGGAAGCCGCCGACGCGGCGCGTGGCTTAATCTTCCGATTCCTTTGCTTTCGGCATCAGGTAATTCCTCGGTGACGGTCGTCCATACGGTATCCAGGTCGATTCATGCCGCCGATGGGTCGAGGGCCGTCCGAAAAGCACCGGCGGCGAAGACTGCCGGCGTTACTTCTGGCCGTAGTACGCCTTGGGGCCGTGCTTGCGGAAGTAGTGCTTGTCGCGCAACGGCTCGGAGATGGGGACTGCGGCCGGGTTGATGGCCAGCGTCTGCAGGGCCATGGCCGCAAGTTCTTCCACGATCACCGCCATGTGCGCGGCGGCGGCGGGCGAATTGCCCCAGGTGAAGGGGCCGTGGCCGGCTACCAGCGCGGCGGGGCAGCCGAGCGGGTCGCGGCCTTCTATCAAATGGACGATCGCTACGCCCGTGTTGGCTTCGTATTCGGATTCGATTTCGGCGGGCGTGAGCGGAACGGTGACCGGCACGGGGCCGTGGAAGTAGTCGGCATGCGTGGTGCCGAAGCAGGGGATCTCGCGGCAGGCTTGTGCCCAGGCGGTGGCATGGCGCGAGTGCGTGTGCACCACGCCGCCGATGGAAGGGAAGGCGCGATAGAGGGCCACGTGCGTGGGCAAATCGGAAGACGGCCGCAGGGCGCCTTCCACTACGCGGCCTTCCAGGTCTACGATCACCATGTCGGCGGGCGTCATCTTTTCGTAGGGAACGCCGCTGGGCTTGATGGCCACCAGGCCCTGCTCGCGCGAGAGGCCGCTGGCGTTTCCAAACGTGTAGAGAACCAGGCTGCGGCGCACCAACTCCAGATTGGCTTCGTAGACCTCGGCTCGCAGCGCTTCAAGCACTCTGGCCTCCTCGCGCGCGCGTGGCAATTCGGCGCAACTCGGGCAAGACATCGCCGATCTCGATGGGCTTGGCTTGGCGTTCGCCGAAGGCAAAGTAAAGCTTGCGGAAGAGCGGGTACAACTCCGCATACGTCGCGGCGGCCGTTTGTTCCGGCTCGATGGTGACATAACCGGGGCACAGCGCGTCCTGCGCCTCTTCGATGGAGTGGAAGGCGCCCGCCGCCAGAAACGCGAAGATCGCCGAGCCCAGGCTGGTCACATCGCCCTTGGGTACCAGAATCGGTTTTCCCATCGCACTGGTGTACACCTGATTGAGCACGGGGTTCTTCTGCGGGATGCCGCCGCCGTTGATGATGCGGCGCACCGCGACGCCGTGCTCCTCCATGCGCTCCAGAATCACGCGCGTGTGGAAGGCCGTGCCTTCGATGGCGGCGAACAGTTCATCCTGCGCCGTATGGGTTAAGCGCCAGCCTAGCGTAACGCCGCTCAGCTCGGGGTTCACCAGGACCGTGCGGTCGCCGTTGTCCCAGGTGAGGCGCAGCAGGCCGGTCTCGCCGGCGCGGTAATTCTCCAGGCCGCGCGATAATTCGGCGACGGTCGTGCCGGCGCGCCGCGCGATGGCTTCGAAGATGTCGCCGGTGGCCGACATGCCGGCTTCGATGCCGATGCGATGCGGATGGATGGACCCCGCGACCACGCCGCAGACACCGGGAATCAGCTCGGGCTTCTCCCCAATGGCCATGATGCAGGTGGAAGTTCCCACCACGTTGACCACGTCGCCCAGGCGCACGCCGGCGCCGATGGCGTCCCAATGCGCGTCGAAGGCGCCCACCGGAATAGGGATGCCGGCGCGCAAGCCGAGTCTCGCCGCCCAGGCCGGAGCCAAGTGTCCGGCGATCTGGTCCGAGGTGGCGTAGCGGCCGCCCAGCCTGGCGCGCACGCCGGCGAGCAGCGGATCGACCGCCACCAGGAACTTCTCCGACGGAAGGCCGCCCAGCCCCTCGTTCCACATCCACTTGTGGCCCATGGCGCAGACACTGCGCGGAACCAAGTCCGGATGGGTGATTCCGCACAGCACGGCCGCCACCATGTCGCAGTGCTCGAGGGCCGTCGCGAAGCGGCCGCGCTTCTCGGGATTGTGGCGCAGCCAGTGCAGGAGCTTGGCGAATCCCCACTCGGAGGAGTAGATGCCGCCGCACCAGCCGATGGCCTTGAGGCCCCGGCTGCGGGCCGCGGCGGTGATCTCGCCGGCTTCCTTCCAGGCGCGATGATCGCACCAGAGATAGTAGTCGTCGATGGGCTGGAGATACGCGTCCACCGGGATCACGGTCGAGCCGGTGGTGTCGAGAGCAAGGGCCTCGATGGCGCGGCCGTCGATGCCGGCGGCTTCAATGGCGCGGTGCGTGGCCTCGGCCAGCGCCTGCATGTGGCTGGCGTGGCTCTGGGTGGCGTAGTCGGGGTCGTCTTTTTTGCGGAGGAGCGGATATTCGGCCACGCCGGAGCCCAGACGGCCCTGGACGCTGGAGAAGATGGAAACCCGGACGCTCAGGGTTCCGAAATCTACGCCGGCAACAATGCTCATGAGTGCTGGTACACGCTCCAGCCGAGATAGCGCGAGGCGGCTTCCTGAACCGCCGCCGCCACCGGCGCCAGGTTGGCCGCCACGTGATGCTCGAAGCCCCGCTCGCAGATGTAGCGGAGCAACTCTTGCAACCTGGGGATGCGCACTACGCCGGCGCCGCCAAAGGTTTCGAGTGGATCGTCGGTGAACTCGCCTTCGCCCACATAGCCGTGAATCGAGCCCTCGCGATCATTGGTCGAAAAGCGCGCGAAACTCATCGGCCCGGACTTCACGCGGCCCACGCACGTCCCATAAGTGTTGTCGCGGCCCACCGTGCCGGCGATGATCTGCTGAAAGTCCATGCGCACCTCTTTGAAGAAGTGCTTGGGGAGATTGCTGCAATGGAAGCAGACCGCTTTGTCGGGGTCTTCGCCGTAATTGTTGTTCCAGTCGAGCAGGGCGCTGGGCGTTCCCGAGGCCAGTTGCAGGGCGTGCATGCCGACCACGCCGCAAATGTCCACCTCGCAGGCGCTGGACATCAGGTTCTCGCTCATCATGCTCATCACCGTGCAGGGCACCACGCCGAAGAACTCTTCGAGCGAAGTCCAGCACTGCACGGCGCTGATGGCGACATCGGTCTGGGCCATCCACTCATCCACCACCGCGCCGAGCTTGGCCATCTTGAGGAGCGGTTCGGCCGGCACGCCATCGGTCGGCACATAGCGCCGGATGGCCTCCAGTTTGGCGACCGCCGCGGGGTGCTTGTCACTCATGCGCGCGATGCGGCCCAGGATTTCGGAAAGGTCGATGGGCTCGACGGAGATGCCCGCGGCCTCGAGGATCTTCTCGCTGTAGCGGACGGTGTTGAAGGCCGCGGGCCGCGCGCCGATGGCCCCGATGCGCAACCGCCGCAGCCCCCGCACCACGCGGCACACGGCGGCGAACCAGGCGAGGTCGCGGCGGAAACAGTCGGAATCCGGGGCCTCGGTGTGGCGCGTGGTGAGCGAGTAGGGAATCCCGTACTGGGTGAGGTTGTTGCACGCCGACATCTTGCCGCAGAAGCTATCTCGACGGTCCTGGATGGTCATGCGGCCGGGCGTATCGGGGGTGGCCTGCACCAGCACCGGGACGCCCAGATCGGCCATGCGCAGGGTGTCGGCCACGCCGCGCTCGTCGCCGAAATTCGGCAGCGTGACGATGACGCCGTCGATGGCGTCGCGGTGCTTCTTGAACAGGTCCGCGCAGAGCGCCGCTTCCGCGCGCGTCTCCACGGCCCCGAACCTGGTGTCTTCCGGACCGGGCGCGACGGCCTGGTATCCGGCCTTCTCGATGGCCGCAAGCATTTCGGAGCGCCCGCTCTGGGCGAGATGGCCGGGGAAGAATCCCCGATTTCCGACGATCACACCGAAGGTCATCATTTTCCCTTTCCTGGCTTAAACCGCAGCGAATAAATCACGCCCAGCCCAATCAGCAGGGCGCCCCACCAGATTCCGGCGTGCAGGCGGGCCAGCACCACGGGGTGCGCCGCCGGATTCCACAGATCGTATATTCCGGCGCCCAGGATCAACACTCCGTAAGCCAGAAGCAGGGTGCCGATGAAAAACCAAATGGAAATCATGCCAGCGCGATGCATTGTTCACCTACCAGAAAATGACCTGCAACACCACAAACACGCCCGCGATCACCCCGGCCCAGAATATGGGGCGCTGGTACAGGGCCAGATGGCCTTCCGAAGGCAGCTCCGTGCAACCGTACACCAGTCCGGTCAGCTCCGAATCGGGCTTCGGCCGCGTAACCATGCTCACCGCCACGGTCACCACCACGCAGATGATCCAGGCCCACAGCGCGCGGAACATGTTCTCGGCCATGGGCTTGGCCTGCGACGAAAGGGCGATGTAGCGCAGCGCCGTGGGGTCCAGGTAGACCCACAGCCACATGCCGATGGAGGAAAAGGTGCCGGTGAGCAGGCCCCAAAAACCGCCCTCGGGCGTGGCGCGCTTCCATAACATGCCGAGAATCACCGTGCCGAACAGCGGAGCGATGAAGAAGCTGAAAAGCTGCTGCACGTAGTCCATGATGCTTCTGAATTGCATCACAAAGTAGGCCGTGCCGATGCTGACCAGCACGCCCAGAATGGTGCACCAGCGTCCCATGCTGACGTAATGCGCGTCGGGGGCCTGCTTGCGGAAGAAGGCGCGGTAGATGTCATAGGTCCACACCGTGGCGAAGGCGCTGACGTTGCCGGCCATGCCGGACATGAAGCCCGCGATGAGCGCGGTGATGCCCAGGCCGAGTAGGCCCGGGCCGCAATAGCGCGCCAGCATGATGGGCAGGACTTCGTTGTAGCTGTGTCCGCCGGTGGCCACGGCCTGGGTCTCGCCCGTGAGGAACCCGGGTGGCAGCAGCGCGAGGCCCAGCAACCCGGGCAGAATCACAATGAACGGCACCATCATCTTGAACGCCGAGCCGATGATGGGCGCCAGCTTGGCCGCGCGAAGGTTCTTGGCGGCGATGACGCGCTGCACCACCAGAAAGTCCGTGGTCCAGTATCCGAACGAGATGACCCACCCCAGTCCGAAGACGATGCCGACCCAGTGGATGCCCATGGGGTTATCGCTGAAAGAACCCATGGTGCGCCACAAGTGGGTGAAGTCCTGCGCCGGGAAATTGTGATGGATACGGGCCACCATTCCGCTCCAGCCGCCGGCCTCGATGAGTCCGATGATGGAAATCAGCAGCGCGCCCAACCAAATCAGGACGAACTGGAGCACTTCGTTGAAGATCGCCGAGAGCAGGCCGCCCAGGCCAACGTACACCGCCACGGTGATGGAGGAGACCCAGATGCTGAAGTGGATATCCCAGCCGAGCACCACCTTCAAGACAATCGCCATGGAGTACATGTTGATGCCGCTCATCAGGACGGTCATGAAGCCGAAGGAGATGGCCGAGAAGGCGCGCGCCGGCTCGCCGTAGCGCAGCTTGAGATAACCGGGGACGGAGTGCGTCTTGGAGATGTAATAGAAGGGGATCATCACGATCCCCAGGAAAAGCATGGCGGGGATGGCGCCGATCCAATACCAGTGCGTGGCGAGGATGCCGTACTGGTAGGCGGACGCCGCCCAGCCCATCAACTCGAGCGAGCCCAGGTTGGCGGCGAGAAAGCTGAGGCCCGCCACCCAGGCCGTCATCTCGCGGCCGGCCAGGAAAAAATCCTCGCCCGTCTTGGTGTAACGCTTCAGATAGAAGCCGATTCCGATGACGGCGAAGAAGTACAGAACGATGATCGCGATGTCCACGCCCGACAGGGAGACTAAGCGCGAGGGAGCACTCTGCAGCAAGAGAGACAGAGGGAGTTGTGCTGTAATCGCTTGCACATGCCCATCGTAGGGAACGTGGATAGGGATGTCAAGCTGGACGAGCGGGCCCTCGCAGACTACGGCGCCGGCGGCGGCCCGGTCGATTCGCGCAGCACGACGTCCGGATCGATCAGGATGTCGTGCTCGATGATGGAGGGTTGGTCCGGCTTCGGAATCAGGGAGTCGCAGATGATGTGCCCGATGCGGTCGCGCGGAATGTGCACGGTGGTCAGGGCCGGATAGCAGAACTCGGAAAGCTTGACGTTGTCGAACCCGGTGACGGAAACGTCCCGCGGCACGCGGATGCCGCGCTCGCGCAATTCGCGCAATGCTCCCACTGCCGTGATGTCGTTCACGCAGATGATCGCGGTGGGCGCGAAACCCGAGGCCAGCAAGGCACGCGTGGCCTGCCGGCCGCCTTCCAGGGTGTCGGAATCGGCGGCGGTCCGCACTTCGAGCTCGGGAAACCGCGCCACGGCATCCAGCACGGTCTTCATGCGCTCATTGATCGGCCCCAGCAGGGCGTGGTGTCCCACGAAACCCAGGCGCCGGTGGCCCAGGCTGTGCAGGTAATCGATCACCTTCTCGATGCCGCGGCGGTAGTTGACGCGGACGTTGGTGATGTTTCGGCGCGGCGCGCCGACGTCGTAGAAGACCACCGGAATGCCGCTGTCGGTAAGTTCGTCGATGAGCGCCGGCTCCATCTCCGAGACGATGGCGGCCAGGCCCGCGACGCGCCGCCCGATCATCAGCCGGACGCTGGCGACCAACTGCTCGGAGCGGTAGTCGGTGTTGGCCATCACCACTTCGAAGCCGCGGGCGTGGGCGCCGGCTTCGACGGCCTTATAGATGTCGAAAAAAAACGGGTTCTCCAGGTTGGAAACGATCACGCCGATGGTGCGGCTCTTGCCGCCGGCCAGACTGCGCGCGTGCAGATTGGGATGATATTTCAGCTCCTCGATCGCCTTGACGACGCGGGCGCGGGTGTTGCTCTTGACGATGCTGGCATTATTGAGCACCCGGGACACCGTGGCGGTGGAAACCTTGGCCCGTCGGGCCACTTGTTCGAGGTTCATGTCAGTCACTCCATTGTAGCTGCTGGGCGCGCCGCCTTTGGGCAGAAGAGCACAGCAATGAACTGTAAAGGGATCGAGCGGCAAATTCAAAAGCTGGTAGCCGCATTATCAGAGGTATCGCTGGCCTACGAGGCAGAGGAAATCCTGCGCGATTGGCGCGAGACCGGAGAGTTCAACTGCCCGGACAGCAGCCGAGTACCGATCACGGTATATCGGCAAATCATCGGGGCCAAGGGGTAGGGATTCCGCGGGCAAGCCGGCAGCCCGACGCTGCAACCGCGCGCGAAGCTCCAACGAAGTGATCCCGAGGAAACGTGCGAACCTCTCCGCAAGGCTTTCCTTTTCACCCCGAACGATCCCGTTCCGTGCGAGAAATTCCGCAATGTACTCGGCGGCCGACGGGCCCGAGGGGGCTGGCGCCGGAGTTGGGAATCTGTTCTCCAGCCTTTGGAGCCTCCTGACGATCACCTTCATTTCCTTCACTCCTCCGCAATACTGAGCAGGGCGGCGACGGCCGCCTCCAAAAAATGGAACTTCCGGCCCTTGTGTGAATGTTCACGTTTCCCGGTTGCGATTTCGGAACTACGATGCCCCCCGAGGGTTAACTAGAGCAGGAGGCCTTTTAAGGCCAGATGCTCGACTCAGCTACGCGAATCGCCGTCCTACTTGTTGCACGCTTGCATCGACGTAATCGGCGCCACCGTTGCCGACGGCCTGGTCCTCCTGGTTTCCTATCCGCTCACACTGCGCGCAGCGGCGGTGAAGAGCCGCCCGGAGCGAAAGCGTTAGGGCAATATCGGTAGCTATCGGGCGGCTCTTGTCCGCCTGATATTTGAGTCTCATCTCACGGAGGCGCAGGATCACTGGAATTCAGCCATCGACCGATATACGGCGCGCCGCACCCACTCAAGCGCCTCCTGGTGGCTGGATTCCGGAACAGGGGAAGCCTAGCCGGTTTTTCTTGGAACGTAAGGAGGTGGACACTAATTAACTCACAATCAGCAACTTATATGACGGAGAGCGGGATTCGGGGCCTTGCGCATTGTTGAGCCCCCGTAAGTTATTGATTCCATTGTACACAGGGTGCGCGTGGTACGCACCGTCCGAGGCGACGCAAACCATTGTGAAGTGGAAGTCGGCATTCCATCGGCGTAGGAAAGTGCTCAGGCGGCAACGACCGGGTTTCGTAATACACCAACTCCTTCAAGTTCCACCTCGAAAACGTCGCCGGGTCTTAATAATCCGGTCGCGCCCGGCGTACCGGTGTAAATAATATCGCCTGGGACCAGCGTTAGATATTGGCTGACAAAGCTCACTTGCACCGCACTGCTGTAAATCATCTGCGAAGTGGAAGCTTGCTGCACCGTTTTGCCGTTCAACCTTCCTTCGAGCTTCAAGTTGTTATAGTCTAACCCTCGCGAGATCACCGGTCCAAACGGAGCAAATGTATCGCAGCCCTTTCCCCGCCACCATTGCAGGTCGTGGTTTTCCCCCTCCTGCCACTCCCGCTCGCTGACATCGTTGCCACAGGTGACTCCGAAGATGTAACTCGGCGCGTCTTGAATCGAGACCTTTCTGCAGGTTTTGCCGATTACCACGACCATCTCGCTTTCATACGCCACACGGGTGGCACCCTCCGGCCAGACGATGGGATCGCCCGGGTTCTGCACCGCACTGATCGGCTTGTAGAACATCTCCGGATGATCCGGCGGCCGCCGTTTCCCAATCTCCAGCGGATAATTAAATCCGATGCCTAGGATCTTGGGGGGCTGGATGGGGCACAACAACGTCGCTGCCGCCAGTCTGTGACGCTTGCTGGTCACCTGGTAGCTGCCGAACAGATCGCCTCGGATCTCGTGAATTTCCTTTCCTTCAAGAATTCCAAAGGCTGTTCCATGGGCTTGTCGAAATCGCACGAAGCGCGTCACGCCGGCCGGGGTTTGAGGGGGCACGTTCCAGAGTACTCCGCTCGAAATAGGCAGGCCGATACCTAGGGATGAAGAAACGAACTCGCGACGATTCATATGTTGTCTTCTCTCGTTCATGATACACTGAGGAACTCCCAAGAATGGCAAATCCCATCGAGCATTGACTTCAGGCTGACACTCGTGTCGTTGCGTGCCTACACCGTCAACATCCCGCCATTCTCTTCAATCACCTGGCCATGACTGAAACACACCTGCTCCGTACACAGGAACACGCACAGAACCTCCTGGCCAGGATGCCGGCGTGCCCAAAATCGCAATGGACCCATCGTCAGGTCCGAAGGCCTCCACGGCCTTCGCCCAGATCACATTTCAAACGCGCCGCAAGGTGAGCAACTTCTCGTTCAATTTTGATCCGAGGCCGGGCCGGGTGGGTAATACGATCTCGCCCGCCCTTACCACCGTAGGAGGATCGAGTAACTCATTTTCCCAATGGTCTTCGCGGGCGGTGGAGGGATACTCCTGCCGCAGCAGGTTCGGAATGGCGGCGCACACATGAGTGGTGGCCCGCGTAAGCACCGGTCCACACCAGTCGTGCGGTGCCATCTGAGCCCCATATGTTTGCGCCATTGCACAGCCGCGGAAGGTCTCCAAAATTCCACAAAAATTGCCAGCTTCGAGTTGCAGGAACCGAATTGCCCCCGTATCAAGAATGTCGCGCGTCTCGCGCATGTTGGCCAGTCGCTCGCCCGTTGCAATTGGGATTGTCGTCGCTTTGGCCACCTCACGGTACCCGTCACGGTTATCGGGAGCGACGGGCTCCTCGAGGAATACCGGATGGAATTGTTCCAGTCCTTTCGCGGCGATCATCGCGGTCGAGGTGTCGAACCGCGCGTGAGCATCGATAGCCAGCGGAAAGTCCTGGCCAAACCGTTCCCGGAAGAGCGCCACCTCTCGGAGCCCCTCTTGGATCGCCACCCGGGCCGGATCCGGGCGGTGTTCGAAGGGGTCCCACTTGAACATTTGAAAACCCTGCACCTTTGCCTCAATGGCGCGCTCCAGCTTTTCCTCCGATGAGCGCGCGCCAGCAAAAATGCCATGATTAGCGTACACAGGGACACTTTCCCGCGCCGCGCCGCCAAGTAGGCGATAGATAGGCAATCCCGCAACTTGCCCCGTAATGTCCCAGAGGGCAATCTCGATGGCGGCAAGAGATGAGGCCCACTCCAACCGCGAAGGCGTTTCGTGAGCAGGCGCGCTATTCTCAAAACGCATCAGGAACGCGTTGATGTCCAACGGGTTTGTGCCGATTATCGCCTCCCCGACCGCGGTAATCAGTTTTGGAATGCGGAGGCCCCGCCCAGCCTCCGGAATGGGCCAGGGCCAGACGAAGCACTCACCGACACCGTCAATTCCCTGGTCCGTGCGTACTCGCGCCATCATTAAAATCGAAGCACGGGTTGGGCCCTTCACGAGTATCGGCTCTACTTTGACGATTCGAACTCGCGCATCAGATGCGATGGCTGGCGGAACCGCAACGCAACTGATTGCAGCCGCGCCCGCGGCACGTGCGAAAAATTGCTTTCTTGTGATCTTCATCGCTTTATTCCGGTTCCATTTCCTAAGAGGGTTGAATTCGGCGTGACGTTCCGTGGACCGGAGTGCGTCAAAACAACAAGTGTAGCGCCATTTGCATTTCTCGCGGATTCCCGACAGTGGAACTGATGACGCCAGCCTGCGCGTTCCCTATCGTCGAATTCGGCAGCCCGAATTGCGGGTGATTCAAAACATTGAACTCCTCCGCCCGGAGTTCCAACGTGAGGCGTTCGTGGATACGAAAGTCCTTGAGCAGTGAGGCATCCAGATTCGTTCGGCCCGGTCCGAAAAGGGTATCGCGTCCCGCATTTCCATAGGTGTAGAGCGCCGGGGACGTAAACGCCGCGGGGTTGAACCATTCGGCAATCGTGGGATTACTGAGTACTGGATTCCCCGTAAGGTTCGGGCGACTGACGGTGCCTGTATTCACTGTGTTTGTCTGCAGCGTCGGTGTAAAGGGCAAACCAGTTTGCCTTTGAAGGATCGCATTCACGTGCCAGCCGCCCAAAACCGCTCCCATCAGCCCATGACGAAAGCCCGGCAACAGATAGACCGCGCTCCACGTCAATCGTTGCCGCTGATCCGTGGCCGAGTTGCCGCGATCACAGTTCCGGCACCGCGGATCCTGCGGCGGTACAAAGGCTGCAAAGAGACCATTGGAGCCGAAGTCCAAGCCGGTGTTGTCGATCGAGTGCGAAAGCGTATAACTGAGCAACATTGACAGCCCGTGGGAAAGCCTCTTGTCAACCGAGAGCTGCAGAGCGTTGTAGTTGCTAAGACCATCTGAAACGGAATATGTCACATCACCCAGCAGTGGCGCCTCCGCGTAGAATGGCCTACGCGAATTGGTAGATCCGGGACCAGGGACAGGCTGATTCAAGTTGTAGTCAGTATTCAGGTGACGCCCAAGATTTCCAACGTAGGAAACCTTAAGCAGTGCTTGAAGAGGGGTAAACTCCTGCTCAATCGTAAAGTTAAATTCGTGGGAATAGGCGTTTCGATAATTTAGTGCGTTTGCGTAGACTGCGCCCTGCGGGTTTGCTGCCGCTGCAAGATTGAAAACAGGAGCAGGCGGAAATCCATCGCTCAGGCGTGGGCCGAGTGTGATGTCACCTGGAGTAATTATATTAGCGACGCCAAATGGATAATTGCGCCATTCGCGCAGATAGCCATTCGAGCTGCCGTTCGGATTATTGAAAATCCCATACCCACCGCGCATCACCGTGTGGGACAGAAGGCGGTATGCGAACCCGAATCGTGGCGCAAAGCCCCTGAAATCGCGTGGGACACCGTCCGTTGCACCTGTCCCATTCTGGCCGGGGATCAGCATCTGTAAGGTCGAAGGATCGAAATTCGCAAGTCTGCCTGCGACCTCGGAATAGGGGGAGAAGTACTCCCACCGAAGGCCAAGATTTAGTGTCAATCGCTTCGAGACCCGCCAGTCGTCGGCAAAATAAAGACCGCTCTCAAGCATTCTGAGACCGGGGAACACGAGGGCAAAGTCCTGCTCGTCCAGGGTCGGGTACCCAAGGAGAAAGCTCGCCATGCTGTCGCCAGTACCATTCACGCCGGGTTGTGAGGTAAAGCCTGCACTAAAATTGAACCGTCCGGCGGCCTGCAACCCCTGGAACTCCGTGACCTGACGGCGCACGAAGTCCACGCCCATCTTAAGCGTGTGGGAACTTTGGGCGAACGTTAAATCGTCAACAGCCTCGTAAGTGTTTTCCGCGCGATAAATTGGCAGCGACCGGCTTTGTCCGATGCCCTCATATCCTGAAGGACTGATGATTGGAAACGCAACTATGCCGGGTTGGTCGTCTGAATTCTTGATTCCGAATGCATTGCCCAGGTTGGCTCCGGGGGTGGCTCCTTCCGCAGTGTAGTCGGTCACGAACCTGACGAATCCAGCGCGCAGGTCATTCAGCCAGCGAGGAGAAAAAACATGCACCAAGTCAGCCACCACGTGCTGAACCGGCATGAAATCCGACCCGGCAAACGAATCCTCATTGCCTAGGGCAACGGGCTTTGATTCTCCCGGCAGCGTGGTAGCCGGATACGTATTCGGCGTGACCGCCGAGGTCTGCTGGATCGACCACCGGGCAAAAAACGTGTCGTTTGGCGAAAATTGGTGATCCATGCGGGCATCCGCCTGATCCCACCGCAGCGTTGGTGCCACGTTGGCTGTGTAATTGTTGATGAGCCCGGCGTTCAAGGGCTGCGGGTAGGCATTGATCAACATTCGTGTCAGCGGATCAAAGCGGGCCGTGGGAATCACCTTGCCGGGGAATGGCGTGCGACTGCTGATGCCCGTGACCGGATTGGTCGTCGTTGTAGCCGGGTCGTAGATGACGGCGGGTAAGGCGCTGAAGTCTCCTGTGCGCTCAGCCAACGTAGGGATCGTGACCTGCGTCGAGTTAAATTGACTTTGGCGGAAACCTTCGTAGTCAATGAAAAAGAACGTCTTGTTCCGTCCGTTGTAGATCCGGGGAAGCATCACGGGACCGCCTAGTGATCCGCCGAACTGATTGTATCGAAATGAAGGAAATGGTTGGGGCTTGGTATTGAAGAAACTGCGAGCGTCGAAGTAGGAGTTTCGAAGGAACTCAAATGCACTGCCGTGAACAGTATCCGTTCCAGATTTCGATATGACGTCAATAACACTTCCCGAATTGCGACCCAGATCCGCGGAGTACAGATTGGTTTCGACCTTGAATTCTTTTATAGCTTCAACGGAAGGCCGCAATACGATAGACTGGATGGTCCGTACGTTGTTGTTAATGCCGTCGTAAAGGAAGTTGTTCGACCCCTCTCGCATCCCGTTGGAGAAAATCTCACTCCCTGGACGCTTGTCGTCCGGGCGTGTCCCGCCCATAACCGCACCCGTTGTGTTGTAACCTACACCGCTGACGCCAGGAGAAAGAACAGCCAACTCCAGGAAATTCCCCAGGTTCACGGGGAGGTCAGCAACCAGTGCAGTATTCACCACACTTCCGAGCGAAGAGGACAGGCTCTCCAGTTGCGGAGCAGTTGTGGTCACCTCAATGGATTCAGTGACCAAGCCCAACTCGAGCTTTACCGGCAGGTCAACCGTCTGGTTCACCTGGAGCTCGATTCCGTTCATCACGACCTTCTTGAAGCCAGGAGCCTCGGCGGTAACGTCGTAGATCCCAGCTTGCAGAGATCGTATTTCATAATGCCCGCCGGAGTTAGTGACGGCAACGCGCACGATCTTGGTATCGGCCAACGTGACCGTGACACGGGCGTTCGCGACAACGGCGCCACTCTGATCGGAAACCGTCCCGCTCAATTCTGCGGAACTGACTTGCGCGCAGACCGGTGCCGCAAGAACAAAACCAAGGACTGCAAGGTGTACAATACGCATGGGACCTCCTCTAAATCTCCTTTTCTTTCTTTTCTTGGACAGCGAGTCTCGCGGACTCTGTGGAAGGTGTGGTTCCTTGGCGGGACAAGAGGGATTGGGGTACCGCCTCTTGGTCTCCGCGGTCGGATCGAACTCGCGCAGAACTGCCGGCCTGATTAGATTGGCGGCGCACTGAAATTCCCTTCGATCAGTTTCGAATGTATCAGCATCGTCCCTGGCTGTCAAGAAGAATTTTGAGAACGCTATCATTCACGAATATATCAACATCGCCCTGGTTGCCAAGAGGGGTTTTGAAAGCGTCATCATGCGCGAATGTGTGAGCATCGGCCCTGGCTGTCAGGAGGAGTTTCCCCATTTTTCTTTTCGCCTGACCACTTCCATGCAATCCGAGCAAGGAACGGCGAGTGCGGCACTCGGCACCTACGGGCCAACTCACGTTCAGAAATGCCGCCATGTTGTTGACAACCCACACCAACGAGCGGCTCGGCCCTACCCCGTTGGCGCCGCACGCAGGCCGGGTTTTCAATCTGTAGACGAAATGCACCGCGTGCGATCTGCATCGGAACGCCGCCACTTTTCTCAAGCAGCAACGCGTTGAATGCAAACGGGTTGGTGAAAGTGGCCCGCAAATTCTGGAGAAACTCCTGGATTCTTGGGCTCTGACCGAGAAACTGACGAAGTGGCTAATTGGCGGTGGGTTCAGCGCCGGTCGCCGCCAGGAGTCTGTCGGGGTGGTAGGGCATCGTTGGCGGAGGTGAGAACTCGACGATACCTGCGCCGCAGAAACCGACCAGATAGGGGCTGCGACGATGGCCCCGGCCCCCCACCGCTAGGTCGCGCTGCGGAAAGAGATTCGGCCAACTGGCCTCTGGCAGTTTCCGTTAGAGATCCAACAACCCTCTCTGAATCAATGGATTCAGCCTGTACGGGCCTTGTCCGGCCCGCTGTCCGAAGGGTGGTCCGACAACTCCGGCCGAGTGAGGTCCCAAAACGCGGCAGAGGCTCCTATAGCGGAGTTGAGCGAGCGTGTGGGCTTGGGCAGCCGCCGGCCTCGATCAGCCCGATGATGGAAATCAGCAGCGCGCCCAACCAGATGAGGACGAACTGGAGCACTTCGTTGAAGATCGCCGAAAGCAGGCCGCCCATGCCAACGTACACCGCCACGGTGATGGAGGAGACCCAGATGCTGAAGTGGATGTCCCAGCCGAGCACCACCTTCAAGACCAGCGCCATGGAGTACATGTTGATGCCGCTCATCAGCACGGTCATGAAGCCGAAGGAGATGGCGGAGAAGGCGCGGGCCGGTTCGCCGTAGCGCAACTTGAGATAGCCGGGGACGGAGTGGGTCTTGGAGATGTAGTAGAAGGGGATCATCACGATCCCCAGGAAAAGCATGGCGGGGATGGCGCCGATCCAATACCAGCGCGTGGCGAGGATGCCGTACTGGTAGGCGGACGCCGCCCAGCCCATCAACTCGAGCGAGCCCAGGTTGGCGGCGAGAAAGCTGAGGCCCGCCACTCAGGCCGTCATCTCGCGGCCGGCCAGGAAAAAATCCTCGCCCGTCTTGGTGTAACGCTTCAGATAGAAGCCGATTCCGATGACGGCGAAGAAGTACAGAACGATGATCGCGATGTCTACGCCCGACAGGGAGACTAAGCGCGAGGGAGCACTCTGCAGCAAGAGAGACAGAGGGAGTTGTGCTGTAATCGCTTGCACGTGCCCATCGTAGGGGACCTCAATATCGAAGTCAAGCGATGGGCGCCGGGCCGGTGGATTCGCGCAGCACGAACTCCGGATCGATCACGATGTCGTGCTCGATGGCGGAGGGCTGGTCCGGCTTGGGAATCAGCGAATCGCAAATGATCTGCCCGATGCGCTCGCGCGGAATGTGTACGGTGGTCAGGGCCGGATAACAGAACTCGGAGAGCTTGATGTTGTCGAAGCCCGTGACCGAAACGTCCCGCGGCACGCGGATGCCGCGCTCGCGCAATTCGCGCAATGCTCCCACGGCCGTGACGTCGTTCACGCAGATGATCGCGGTGGGCGCGAAACCCGAGGCTAGCAGCGCGCGCGTGGCCTGCCGGCCGCCCTCGAGCGTGTCGGCGTCGGCGGCGGTCCGCACTTCGATTTCGGGAATCCGAGCCACGGCATCCAGCACGGTCTTCATGCGCTCATTGATCGGCCCCAGCAGGGCGTGGTGTCCCACGAAACCCAGACGCCGGTGGCCCAGGCTGTGCAGGTAATCGATCACCTTCTCGATGCCGCGGCGATAGTTGACGCGGATGTTGGTGATGTTCCGGCGCGGCGCGCCGACGTCGTAGAAGACCACCGGAATGCCGCTGTCGGTAAGTTCGTCGATGAGCGCCGGCTCCATCTCCGAGACGATGGCGGCCAGGCCCGCGACGCGCCGCCCGATCATCAGCCGGACGCTGGCGACCAACTGCTCGGAGCGGTAGTCGGTGTTGGCCATCATCACTTCGAAGCCGCGGGCGTGGGCGCCGGCTTCGACGGCCTTATAGATGTCGAAGAAGAACGGGTTCTCCAGGTTGGAGACGATCACGCCGATGGTGCGGCTCTTGCCGCCGGCCAGATGGCGCGCGTGCAGATTGGGATGGTATTTCAGCTCCGTGATCGCCTTGACGACACGGGCGCGGGTGGTGCTCTTGACAATGCTGGCATTATTGAGCACCCGCGACACGGTGGCAGTGGAAACCTTGGCGCGCCGGGCCACTTGTTCGAGGTTCATGGGATTCACCTTGGTGTTAACTTACTTGCCAGTAGACGGAGTAGCGCTTGTCGAAGATACTGTTGAGCGGGACCAGCGTGACGTCTTTCGGCTGGCCGGTGGTGCGGAACGTGAGCGGCTGGTCGCCGGGCTTGATCCACGAAGCCGGGTCGGCGGTCGTGGCGCGGAAAGTGGGGACCTCGATGGGTAAGGCCTGGACCCGTGGACCCATCGGGCCGGTGATCAGTTGCTCCGTCAATCCCTCCGCCCCGAGATCGCCTGCCAGGACCAAGGGGCCATAGAGGATGGCCTGCACGTTGGGATCGTCGGGCATGGACTCGATGTGAAGGCGCATGGGCAACTCCATCTCCACGCGGTCGCCCTTCTTCCAGGTTCGTGTCAGCGTCAGATAGCTGCCGGGGCTGGCGGTGGCTTCGAGCGTCTTGCCGTTCACTTTCACGGTGGGCGCGGAAGCGAGCCAGGAGGGAATGCGCAAGCGCAGGGGAAGGTTGACCGGCTTGTCCGAAGTGACCGTCAGCGCCGTCCTTGGCTGGTTGGGGAACTGAGTATCCTGGCGCAACCGAAAGCCTTTCTCGGGCCAGTTCAGCTCGGAGGGAATGAACAGGTTGACGTAGACGCCGTCATCGTCGTGCCAGTAGATGCTGTCGGTGAGCTTGGAGTACTCTTCGACGCCGGTGCCGGTGCAGCACCAGAAGGATTGATCTTCGCTGTTGAAGGTCTTCCAGGCGCCGGGCGTGAGCGAGAGGTAATACTGGGTGTGGCCGGTTTTGGGCTGGATGGTGCCGATGCGGTGGTTGAGGAGGGCGCGCTCGTAGTAATCGAAATAGCGAGGATCGGCGGTCCATGTGTAAAGATGACGCGCCAGCTTGAGCATGTTATAGGAGCAGCAGCATTCGGCGGTTGACACGCTCATTTTCAGCTCGGCGGCGAGCTGCCGGGGCTGGGCCAGCCAGGCTTCGCCGTTGCTGGTGCCGCCAGTTACGTAAGTGCGCGCGGTGCTCACCTCGTAGAAGAAAAAATCGGCGACATCATGGAAGCGCATGTTGCCGGAGATTTCGTAGCGGCGCGCCGCGGCGATTACTTGCGGGATGTGCGTGTTGACGTGGAGCGGGCGCAACTCGTCGCGGCGCGAGGCCAGAGGATTGACGAAGCGCTTCTTGGTGAAGCGGTCGCCGGTCTTGGCCCACTGGTCGTTGTCGGTGGCCGCCGCCAGGTTATAGAGCACCTCGGCCATGCCGCCAAATTCCACGTTAAGGATATCCTGCATGTGCTCTTCGGTCTTGGAGCCGCTCCACTTGTCGGCCCAGTCCGCCATGCCTTCGACTACTTTGCGTGCGTCCTGGTTGCCGGTGAGGGTGTACATGTCGAACAAGCCGGCCATGATTTTGTGGATGGTGTAGAAGGGCGCCCAGGGGAGTTGAGATAGCGAGTCCAGGCGGTCGAACAACTCGGTGGGGAAGGCGCTGAGATAACCGCCGCCGAGTTTCTGCTGGCACTTGGCCAACTCGGCCACCATTTCATCGGCCTTGGCCTTGGCCTCTTTATCTCCCGCCGAGGCGTACAACTGGGCGCTGGCGGAAAGGAAGTGGCCCGTAAAATGACCGCGCAACTCGGTCGAGTGCTTGCCGTCCGCCTTCGCCTCCCAACCTCCGAACGGTTGGGCGGAGCCTGACGGCAGTCCGGCATTGGCGCGGAAGTTGTAGAGCAGGCGGCCGGCCGGCAGACGCGCAATATAGCCGCGATTCCACTCGGCGGCATCCGCGAACAGACCGGGGAGGAGCTTCACCTGGGTCATGGGGAAGGCGTGCACCCGGGCGGGCACATCCTTGCGGGTGAACTCGAGGGGAGCCTGGAAGGGCGGCACTTCGGGGGGCGGTCCGGATCGCCGAGGAGGTGGTTGTGGCGCGGTTTGCTGCGCAAGCAGTGCTGGGGCGGCGACTCCGGAGGCGGCCAGAGTGGCGGCGAAGCAGCGCCGGTTCAGACCTTTCATGGCTCTCTATTGTAATCCCTGTTGGCCGTGGCTTAACATCGAAAGAAGGTTTGGTACAGGCCGACCGCTCCCTGACGGTCGCGGCTCTGAAAGACGCCTCGGGCAGAGGCGCGACCATCAGGGAGCGGTGTTCGGAGGTTTGGTATGCCAACGAAAAAGAGCGCGATTTTACAGGAAATCTATCAGATCAAGGTCACTCTGCTGGGCACGAGCCCGCCGATCTGGCGGCGGCTGCTGGTGCCCGCGGACGCGACCCTGGCGCAGTTGCACGTCATGCTGCAAACCGCGATGGGGTGGCAGGACGGCCACCTGCACGAGTTCCGCATTGGTCAGCGGCGCTTCGGGCCGCCCGAACCCGGCGACTTCATGGGAATGCCCTCCGCGGAAGACGAGCGCAAGGCGCCTCTCTCGAGCGTGCTCGGCAGGGTCGGCGCAAAGGTCACATATACGTATGATTTTGGCGACGGCTGGGAGCACGGCATTGTCCTCGAGAAGCGCTTGTCCGCCGATCCGAACACGGCCTATCCGGTATGCACCGCCGGCCAACTCGCCGGCCCACCAGAGGATTGTGGAGGGGTCCCGGGATTTTACAATCTCCTGGAGGCTATCGGCGACCCCAGCCACGACCAGCACGGGGAATTGCGGGAATGGGTTGGCGACGATTTCGATCCCAAGGCTTTTTCGATCGAAGACGTCAACCGGAGGCTCGCGTTCTGGCACCGGCGCCGTGGTAAAGCTTCAAGACGTTAGCGCGGCCGCATGAAGCAACCCACTCCCACCGCCACGACACGCGAGCCAGGCTTCGTCCGAGGTCTAAACCTTTTCGACGCCACTATGGTAGTGATCGGCGCCATGATCGGCTCGGGCATTTTCATAGTCACGGCCGATATGTCCAGGCTGATCGGAAGCCCAGGCTGGATGCTGGTGGCCTGGGGGGTTACAGGGGTCCTCACCATCGCCGCCGCGCTTTCCTTCGGCGAGCTGGCCTCGATGCTGCCGCACGCGGGCGGAATGTATGTGTACCTGCGGGAAGCGTTCTCGCCGTTGTGGGGGTTTCTGTACGGCTGGACGCTGTTCACGGTGATCCAGACGGGCACCATCGCGGCCGTGGCGGTGGCTTTCGCGCGATTTCTGGCGGTGGTGTTCCCTCCGGTGTCCGAAAACAGCTACCTGGTGGAGCCGATTCACATTTCGTCGCGGTACGCCATCTCGCTCTCCACCGCGCAACTGGTGGGCGTGGCCGTGATCGCCCTGTTGACGTGGGCCAATTCGCGCGGCCTGGAGTACGGCAAGATAGTGCAGAACCTGTTCACCACCGCCAAGACGGTGGCGCTGGCGGCGCTCATCGTGGCCGGGCTTTTTTTGGGCTGGAGCGCCTCGGCGGTGAAGGTCAACTTCACGGGCCTGTTCAAGCTGGGGGCGTACGATCCGGCGCTGGGCGTGGCCGCCGGAAGCGCATTCGGATTGATGGTGGCGCTATGCGTGGCGCAATCCGGCTCGCTGTTCGCGGCCGACGCGTGGCACGACATCACGTTCGCCGCGGGCGAAGTGCGGAATCCACGCCGCAACCTGCCGCTGGCGATGGCCCTGGGGACGACGGCGGTGATCGGGCTGTTCCTGCTGACCAACGTGGCCTACCTGGTGGTGCTGCCGCTCGGGGCCATCCAGCAGGCGCCGGCGGACCGCGTGGCCACGGCCATGCTTCAGGCAATCCTTCCGGGGTACGGTCCCACGTTGATGGCCGTGGCGATCATGATTTCCACGTTCGGATGCGTCAACGGCCTGGTGCTCGCGGGGGCTCGCGCTTACTATGCGATGGCGAAGGACGGCCTCTTTTTCGCGCGCGCGGGCGTGCTGAACAAGGCCAATGTGCCGGGCTGGTCGCTGATGGTGCAAGGGATCTGGTCCGCGGCGCTGGTCTTGCCCCGCACTTACAATCCGGAAACGCACACCTACGGCAACCTATATAGCAACTTACTCGATTATGTGATTTCCGCGGCGTTGCTGTTCTATATCCTGACGATCGCGGGCGTGTTCCGGCTGCGGCGGACGCGTCCGAACGCGGAACGGCCGTACCGGGTGGCGGGCTATCCCTTCGTGCCGGCGCTGTATATTTTTGGCGCGGCGGTGGTGCTCGTCACGTTGTTCGTTTACCGTCCGGCTACGACGTGGCCGGGATTGGTTATCGTGATCATCGGAGCGGGCGTGTACGCAGTATTGCCGCGCGTTAGTGCATCGGGGCGCCGCCGCGGGGATGTTTCGGCCTCTTCATGATGAACAGAAGCGGCAGCATCAGCAGAAAAACCACGGCCATGGCGAGGAACGTATCCACGAAGGCAAGCATGGAGGCCTGGCGTTCCACCGTCCCCCAGATGGCGCCGTAGGATTGGCTCACGGCGGTGTGTGGGTCGGACCCATGCAAAATCATGGCGGACTCGACGCCCTTCAGGAAGATCCGCGTCTGCGGGTTATAAGGGTTGACGTCCACTGCGAGCAGGTGAGTGTGCAACTGCTGGCGGCGGAACAGGAAGGTGGTGGCGCTGGCGATTCCCATGCTGCCGCCGATGTTGCGCATCAGGTTGAACATGCTGGTGGCGTTGCCCATCTCCTCCCTGGGGATGGGGTCCATGGTGGCGGTGGTCAGCGGGACGAACAGCATGGCAAGCGATGCGCCCTGGATAAACTGGGGCCAGAAGATATCCCAATAGCCGGCGTTGAGGTTGAGGCGCGAAAGCGAATAGAGGGTGTATGCGGCGCCCACCAGGCCCACGGCCAGCACCTTGCGCGGATCGAATCTGCCGAGCACGGTGCCCACCACGGGCATCATGAGGAACGAGCCGAGGCCGCGCGGGGCCATCGCGATCCCGGCGTCGAGAGCCGGATAGCCCAGCAAGGTTTGCAGGAAGATGGGCACCAGCAACATGCTGCCGTAGAGCACGAAGCCGAGCACGGTCATCAGAAACACGCCCGCGCTGTAAGTCCGCACCTTGAAGACGCGGAGATGCACTACCGGATCGCGGGTGCGAATCTCGTGGATGATAAAGATGGCGATTCCGGCCACCGCGACGACGCCCAACGCGGCGATCCAGTAAGACGCGAACCAATCTTCTTCCTGCCCCTTGTCGAGCACGATCTGTAACGCGCCCACCCCGACGGCCAGCAGGCCCATACCCCAGTAATCGATGCCGCCACTCTGCCGCCGGATGTAGGGCGGATCGAAAATGAACAGGCGGGTCATGATGATGGAGGCCAGCCCCACCGGCAGGTTGATGTAGAAGACCCAGCGCCAACTGAAATTGTCGGTGAGGTATCCGCCAATCACGGGACCAAGCATGGGCGCCACCACGATGCCCAGGCCCCAGAAGGCCATGGCCTTGCCGCGGTCCTGCGGCGGGAAGGCTTCGAGCATGACGGCCTGCGAGAGCGGCTGGAGAGCGCCTCCGGTGGCGCCCTGGACGATGCGGAAGAAGATCAGCATGGGCAGGGTCTGCGCCATCCCGCACAGAAACGACGCCGCCGTGAACCCGAAGACGGCTGCCTGGAGCATCCGCTTGCGCCCGAAATAATTCGCCAGCCAGCCGGTCATGGGAAGGATGATGGCGTTGGCCACCAGGTACGACGTCAGCACCCAGGTGGCCTCGTCGACGCTGGCGGAAAGGCTTCCCGCGATATGCGGCAGGGAGACGTTGACCACGGTGGTGTCCAGCACCTCCATGAAGGTGGCGAACATGACGGCGGTGGCGACAATCCACGGGTTAACCTGCGGGTATGGCTCGACAGCGGACGGCATCCAGTCTCTTATCTATGATGCCGCAGATCCATTCTGATATTCTCGCTATTGACGGACCCCGATGTTTCCATACGACAGCGGCGGCGTGGATGTGACCCTGATCCGGTGGATGCTGTCCATGACGCCGGCGGAGCGCCTGGCGACATTGCAGGATTTCGTGGACTTCGTCTGGGAGGCTAGAGGTAAAGATGCCGAAGAGCAGGTTCTTTTCGGTCTTTCAGACGCTCGCTAGCCACCGGGTGGATTTCATCGTGGTCGGAGGCGTGGCCGCCGTCCTGCGGGGAGCGCCAGTCAGCACCTTCGATTTGGATGTGGTCCACTCGACTGCGCCGGAGAACATCGGCCGTCTGTTGGCCGCCTGCCGCGCCGAACTGGAACGAGGCGCGATTATTATCGTCGAGGATGAGCGATACCGCCTGCGCCGCCTCCCGTTTCGGCAATCGTGACGGCACGGGAAAGGTCCTGGCGGTAAGTGCCCGGCGTTGTGGGCATCGCGCGAGCGGTCGACGTACGCAAAATCGACACGCCGGATGCGGTTACCGGCAGGGCCAGCCTGTTAAGATGGCGGTGTGCCCGGCCGCTTGTGAGGAGCCGACTCGACCATGCCGTTTGTCCACTTGCATTGCCATACCGACTACTCCCTGCTGGATGGGGCCTGCGATATCGACCAGCTCATGAAGACCACGGTCGAGCGGAAGATGCCGGCCGTAGCCATGACCGATCACGGGAACCTGTTCGGCGCGGTCAAGTTCTATAACGCGGCCAAGGCGGCGGGAGTGCATCCGGTGATCGGGTGCGAGGTGTACGTTTCGCAACAAGGGCACAAGACGCGGTCGGATACGGACCGGTACAACCACATGGTTCTGCTGTGCGAGAACCAGGAGGGGTACCGGAACCTCATCAAGCTGGTCTCGACGGGGTATCTCGAGGGGTTCTATTACAAGCCGCGCATCGATCTGGACCTGCTGGCGAAGCACTCGAAAGGGCTCATCGCGATGTCGGCGTGCCTGCGCGGGCACATTCCGGAGACGCTCCTGTCGGATAAGTACGAGGACGCCCGGCGGGTGGCGCACACCTACGCGGACGTTTTCGGGAAGAACAACTTTTTCCTGGAAATCCAGGACCATCACATGGATCAGGACCGGCGGCTCACGCCGGAGCTGAACCGGCTTTCGCAAGAGACGGGGCTGCCGCTGGTGGCCACCAACGACTCGCACTATCTACGGCGGGAAGACGCGCGCGCGCACGAGATCCTGTTGTGCATCCAGACCGGCAAGGGGATGAGCGACCCGACGCGCATGCGCTGGGGTGCTCCCGAGTTTTATTTGAAGTCGCGCGAGGAGATGCTGGAGCTGTTCGGCGAGTTGGAGGATGCGCTCGACCGGACCTGGGAGATCGCGCAAAGGTGCAACGTCAGTCTGGAAGAGGTGGGTGAGCCTTTCCCGAAATTCGAGGTGCCGGAAGGCCACTCGACGGACACGTATTTCGAGTATGTCGCGCGAATGGGATTCGAGAAGCGGCGGCCGCGGCTCGAGGCAATGCGGGTCAAGGGGGCGTTGAAGCACCACGTGGCGGAGTACACGGAGCGCCTGGATCGCGAAATCCAGATGATCGAGAAGATGAAGTTCTCGGGGTATTTTCTGATTGTCTGGGATTTCATCCGCTACGCCCGGAGCCGCGGCATTCCGGTGGGACCGGGGCGCGGGTCGGCGGCGGGTAGCCTGGTGAGCTATGCCATGGCGATCACCGATATCGATCCGCTGCAATACGGGCTGCTGTTCGAGCGCTTCCTGAACCCGGAGCGCGTGAACCTGCCCGATATCGACATCGACTTCTGCATGAACCGCCGCGGCGAGGTGATCCAATATGTCACCGAAAAGTACGGCCGGGAACATGTGGCTCAAATCATCACGTTCAACACGCTGGGGGCGCGGGCGGCCATCAAGGACGTCGGCCGCGCACTCGAGATGCCGTACGCCGAGGTGGAGCGCCTCACCAAGATGGTGCCGAACGTCCTCAACATCTCGCTTCCGGACGCCATGAAGATGGAGCCGGGATTCGGCGAGGCGGCCAGGAAAGACCCGCGCGTGGACGACGTGCTGAAGGTGGCGCTGCGCCTCGAAGGCCTCGCCCGCAACTGCTCGGTGCATGCCGCGGGGGTAGTGATCTCGCCCCAACCGCTCACGGAACTGGTGCCGCTGTACAAGACCAACCGCGACGAAATCGTGACGCAGTTCGATATGAACGGTCTCGAGAAGCTGGGGCTTCTCAAGATGGATTTCCTGGGGCTGACCACGCTCACGCTGATCCAGGACGCTCTGCGGCTGATCCAGAAGCGGCACGGCATCGAGGTGGTGCCGGAGGATCTGCCGCTCGACGACAAGGCGACCTACGAGATTTTCGCCAAGGGCTTCACCAGCGGTGTGTTCCAGTTCGAATCGAGCGGTATGCGCGACATTCTGCGGCGCTACCAGCCGAGCCGCATCGAAGACCTGACGGCGCTGAACGCCCTCTACCGGCCGGGACCGATTCAGGGCGGCATGATCGACGATTTCATCGAGCGCAAATGGGGACGGCGCGCGGTGCAGTACGATCTTCCGGAATTGAAAGAGCTGCTGGAAGAAACCTACGGCGTGATCGTGTATCAAGAGCAGGTGATGCAGATCTCGAACCGCTTGGCCGGCTATTCGCTCGGCGAGGCCGACGTGCTGCGCCGCGCCATGGGCAAGAAGAAGGCGGAAGAGATGGCCCGGCAGCGCGAGCATTTCATCAAAGGCGCGCTGGAGCGTGGGTTCCCGCAGAGGAAGGTCGAAAAGATCTTCGAGCTGATGGAGCAGTTCGCGGGATACGGGTTCAACAAATCGCACTCGGCGGCCTATGCGTACCTGGCCTTCGTGACGGCGTACCTGAAGGCGCACTACCCGGTGGATTTCATGGCGGCGCTGCTCACCTCGGAAACCGGGAACACGGCCAAGGTGGTGAAGTACATCAACGAGTGCCGCGAGATGGGGATCACGATTCTCCCTCCGGACGTGAACCACTCGGATTGGAGCTTTACGCCCGACGGCGAGGGGCCGGGCGGCGGCCACGGGATCCGTTTCGGGCTGGGAGCGGTGAAGAACCTGGGGCAATCGGCGGTGGAGGCCATCGGCAAGGCGCGGCAGGAAGTGGGCCGCTTCCTTTCGCTGCACCAGTTCTGCGAGAAGGTGGACCTGGGCGCCATCAACCGGCGCATGATCGAGAGCCTGATTCGCGCGGGCGCCATGGATTCGCTTGAAGGGACGCGCTCACAAAAATTCGCGGCGGTGGAAGGCGCCATGGAAGCCGGACAGCGGGCCTGGCGCGATCGGGAGAGCGGGCAGGTGGGGCTTTTCGGCGAAGCCATGGCCGGGGAAGCGCACGCCGTCCCGCTGCCCAACGTCCCCGACTTTACCGACAAAGAGAAGTTGGCCGGCGAGAAAGAAATGCTGGGGTTCTGGGTGACGGGGCATCCGCTGGACCGCTACGCGGATAAAGTGGCGGAGCTGGCCACCCACGACAGCGGCAACCTGGAAGGCCTCGGCAAGGGCGCGGAAGTAGCGCTGTGCGGCGTGCTGACGGGCATCACGCGCAAGCGCAACCGCGAGGGCAAGCCGTGGGCGGCGATGACGCTCGAGGATCGCAACGGCTCGGTGGAAGCGCTGGTCTTCGCGGCCAGCTTCGAGCGGCTGGCGCCCCTGGTGGTGGAAGACCAGGCGGTGATGGTGCGCGGGTTGGCGCTGCCGGAAGAGAGCGGGCCGCCCAAGATCTCGGTGCAGGAGATTGTGGCGCTGGACAACGCGCGCGTGGATCTGCCGGCGGTGATTTCCATCCGCGTGTGGCTGGGGCGCAACGGAAGCGTGGACAAGGCCCAGGCGCTCGAGGAATTATTTCGCCGCAAGCCCGGCGAGACGCAGGTGCGGTTGCGCCTGGAAGCGCCGCGGGATTTTTCGGTGCTGCTGGACGTGCCGGCCAAAGTGCGGCCCGACCGGGAATTCCGGAAGGTGGTGGAGGAGATCTGCGGCGCGGAAGCGATCGAGCGGGTGGCAGGGTAGAACGGCGGCCTGGCGCCGGCTATGGCGGAGTTCCAGCGCACAACCCGCATTTGACTACCCACCCCTGCCGCCCTACACTGAAAGCGAAATCGTATTTCGAGCGTACTACTATCATGACCGTCACCGTCAAGAACAAGACACCGCTTGTGGTCCCTCCGGCCGTACGCCGGCGGGCCGGCCTTAGGAGCGGCCAAGAGATCGAATTCAGGGTCTCCGGCGGCGTGATCAGCATCCGTCCGAAACTGCCGAGCGCGGACGACGAGTACACACCCGAGCAGCGCCGCATCGTCGATGCCCAACTCGCCGAAGGCCTGGCCGACATCAAGGCCGGCCGGGTCCATGGCCCTTTTTCCACCCACAAGGAGTTCATCGCTTCACTCCACAAGGAAGCCAAGAGGTTGAACCGCACGAAAACCAAGCGCTCGGCGTGATGAAGCTCATCCGCACCACCCACTTCGAACGGAACTACGCCAAGGCACCCCCACAAGTCCAACGTGCTTTCGACAAGCAGTCGTGGCTGTTGCTTCAGAATATCCATCACCCCTCGCTTCGCGCCAAGAAGCACGACGAGAGTCAGGGCCTCTGGCAGGCGCGCGTCAACAAGGATTGGCGCTTCTATTTCCTCATCCGGAATGACGAGTACCTGATCGTGAACATCATCCCGCACCCGAAGTAATGCGCCACGTTGCCAGTTTCTACGGAAACCCCATACTTGACGGCAAATGGATGCAATCGAAGTCCGGCGCGTGCGGTTGCGGGAGCGGTGCGGCTGGTTAGAAGAAAGAGCGGCACAAGCAGGAATCCCCAACTGCCCAACGTCGTGCTGACGGCCAAGGTGATCGCCAGACGTGCATTCATGATCTGGTTCAGCGCTCCGGCCAGTTCATGGAGGAGGTCGCACGAAACGTAGGCCAGGATGCCGATAGCGGCGAGCGTCAGGGCACTGTCGGATGGCGGAGGAAGAGGGATTCGAACCCCCGAACGAGTTTCCCCGTTAACGGTTTTCAAGACCGCCGCCTTCAACCACTCGGCCATTCCTCCGTCTCCTATCCTACCTGATCTCCCCAAATCTCAGCGACTGTCACTGCCCGGATTTGGGTGGGGAAGGAGAGCGGGGGAGCGCTGCCCAGGGCTTCTTGTCGAGGAATCGCGCGGGCATCACGATCTGGATGGCGTGGAATGGGCTGAGTACCAGAAGGTCACGGTCTCCGGTAATGAGGTACCGAGCTTCCCCGTCCATGGCCAGTGCCAAGAGGTGGTTATCTTTGGGATCGCGGCAAACGCTGACGCCAGTGGCCGGTTTCACGAGTCGGGCGGCTTCCCAGAGGGGCTGGCAGATCCGTCGCACACGGCGCTGTTCCCATTCGAACTTGCGCGCGAGCACGCGTTCGACCTCGGAAACCAGCCCTGGGGAAACGAGGAGTTGAATTTGCTTGTGCTCGCCGAGCATGACGACGTTGCGGGGGATTCCACCAAAGACGATGGCGGAGATGTAAACATTGCTGTCACAGACCGTAGCGATCACGAGCCGGTTTTCCTACGGCGGTGCCCTGTTTCCTTCCGTGGGGCCTCTTCGACGCGGAACTCTTTAATCAGTCGAACTACGTCCGCTTCCGTGATCCCCTTTTCCTTCGCCTTGGCGCGTCCGTACGCGTTGGCTTCGTCCCACTCTCGTTGTCGCTTGTAGCGCCGAAAGGCCTCGCGCATGAGCTCGCTCATGGTGCGTTTTTCTTGCTTAGCCAGTTCTTCGGCTTCCGCAGCCATGTTCGGCGGCAAGGTGATCGATACGACTTTGCTGTTCCTCATAGGTCTCCTTAGCGCATACTCTACAATACAATGTCATACACGCTTTGGCCAACAAGCCTCGGGCGATGGCAGGGTTCAGGCGCCGCCTTTTTGCTGAAGCAGCAGATCCAGCTTGCCGCTGAGAT
>PMYB01000126.1:67138-87428 GCA_003170915.1 Bryobacterales bacterium
AGCTCCGCGCGCGTCAGCAACTCCTGGGCAAGCGCGTGCTTCACGATGCGGCCATCCTTGACCAGCACCGTCGGTTTCCCCTCGAAGACCTGGTCGAGGCGCCGGTGGCGGAACAGGAAGCGCACCACCAGGTAATTGATGGCCATCAGCGCGAAGGCGCCGATGAGGCCCCCGGTGAGGGAGTTGTCGTTGCCTATGATGGCGTTCTGCACGGTGTTGGAGAGCGACAGCAACACCACCAGGTCGAACGGGTTGAGCTGCGCCAGCTCCCGTTTGCCGAAAACCCTCAGGAATACGACCAAGAAAACATACACGATCGCCGGACGCAGAATCTTCTCCGCCAGGGGCGCTCCCAGGCCGAAGATGGCGTTCCACATGCCGCTCGAGATGACCCAATCGGGCATTCGTCATTTCCTCCCAATGCCGATTATGCAGGATTTCCGCGGATTTGATAAAACATATAGAGCAGGGGATGTTCTGGCCTGTCGAAAGGCTGTGGATGTTTTGTGCATGCCTGCGGAAATCGGTACGCATCGAGTGATTCCAAAGCGGTTGGAGCGTGCACAGACATATGCGGCCTCGAGCGTTCTATGTGTTGACCGGCGAGCGCGCCGGAGTTTAGGCTAAGGTTCACGCCATGCCAGCGACCAGTGCGATTGAAAAGGGTCTTCCCACCAATGTAGACGCCGAGCGGTTCGTGCTCGGCTCAATCCTGCTAGACGACGCTCTGTACGTCCAGGCCGCCGGCACGCTCGAGGCGGACGACTTCAGCCTGGAGAGCCACCGGCGCATCTTCAAGCGCATGGGCGAACTGCAGGAGCGCGGCGAAAAAATCGACCGCATCACCGTGGCCAACGAGCTCATGAAGTTCAATGAGCTGGAAGCCTGCGGCGGCTTGAGCTACCTGGTGGAGCTGGACGACGGGCTGCCGCAGATTCCGAATCTCGACAGCTACATACGGATCGTCAAGGACAAGGCCGTGCTGCGGCGCATCATCTTCGCTGGGCAGCACATGATGAACCGGGCGCTCGCGGGCGAGGAGGAGCCGGACGAGATCCTGGCCGGCGCCGAGGAGACGCTGCTCAAGCTGGGCGAGGCGCGGATGAAGTCCGGCCTGCTGAACGCCGGGCAGATCCTCGAGGATTACGAAGGCGGCCTCAACGCCTTCCTGGACCCCAGCAAGCGCATCAAGGGGATCGGCACGGGGTTCGCCAAGTTCGATGAGTACACGGGCGGGCTGCATGGCGGAGACCTGGTCATCGTGGCGGGCCGGCCTTCCATGGGGAAGACCGCCCTGGCGCTCAACATCGCGCAGCACGTGGCGCTCAAGAACAAGCAGACGGTGGCGATCTTTTCGCTGGAAATGTCGAAGGAGTCGCTGTTGACGCGCATGCTCTGCTCGGCGGCGCGCGTGGACGGCCAGAAGTTCCGCGCGGGGTATCTCAACCAGGAGGAACGGCGCAAACTCAACAACGCGCTGCACGAGCTGGTGCAGGCGCCCCTCTACATCGACGACACTCCCGGCGCGCACCTGATGGACATGCACGCCAAACTACGGCGCTTGCAGACCGAGCGGCATCACCTGGGGCTGGTGATTGTGGACTACCTCCAGTTGATGACCGCGGGCGCGCGCTTCGAGAACCGCAACCAGGAGGTCAGCGCGCTGTCCCGCGGCATGAAGATGCTGGCCAAGGAGATGAATGCTCCCGTGATGGTGCTTTCACAATTGAGCCGCGCGGTGGAGAATCGCCAGGGCGATCACCGGCCGCAATTGAGCGACCTGCGTGAATCAGGCTCCATCGAACAGGATGCCGACGTCGTGGGTTTCATTTTCCGGCCGGAAGTCTATAATCGGAATGACGAGAACCTAAGGGGGCGTGCCGAGTTGATCATCGGCAAACAGCGCAACGGCCCTGTGGGCATAGTGAACCTGTTGTTTGTGAGCGAGTACACGAAGTTTGAGAACCCGACGAGCGAGTTGCCGGAGGAGTAGCGGCTACCGCGTCACGTGAAGTTCCGCTTGCACGAACCCCACGCTCCGGATCTGGTCGCGGAGCGCGCTGTAGCGCACGGCGGCAGCAGCGGCGCGAACGCGTTCGGTTTCGGCGGGGGTGAACTCGCGGAGGTAGCGGTCGGCGCGGTCGCGGTAGGAGTAGCTGGAATAGGCCGGGCCGGAGGCGCCGACTACTTCCATCAGCAGGTCCCAGAAAGTCTTCCGCTGAAACAGAGATTTGCGCGCGGCGGCTTCGCGCGGGATCTCGATGGTGTGGCGGCCGCCGCGCAGGATGGCGCGGATGCAGCCGGCGGTGGCAAAGGGCCGGGACGGGTCGGCGTCGGGAAAAGTTGCCAGCAGCTCGCGGAGGCTCGCCACATCGGCATCCCAGCCCGCCCAGCGAAACCGCGAGGCGCCGATCGCCAGGGTGCCGCGCAGCAGGATCTCGCGGATGCGCGACTCATCCTTTCCGGCGATGCCGAGCAGGTGCTCGACCAGCTCCCGCACGGGAAGCTCCTGGAGCACCACGGGCGTGATGGAGATGGCCTCGGCAACTTCGGAGCTGAGTTTCACCCGGACCGTCTGGGGCAACGCCATGGTTTGATTTCACGCTAGCATAAGTCCGTGACGACACCAGCGGGCGAGTTGCTGGCCGGTGAGATCCGGCGCAACGGGCCGGTGAGCTTCCGGCGCTTCATGGAGGTGGCGCTCTACCACGCCGAACACGGCTACTATCGCCGTGCCCAGAGGGCACCCAGCGATCCTTTCGGCAAGCACGGCGACTTCTTCACGGCGGAGCAGATCCAGCCGGTCTTCGGCATTCTGATGGCGGCTCGCATCCGGCAGCTCTATCGGGAAATGGGCGAACCGCGGGAGTTCACGGTGGTGGAGCTGGGCGCCGGACGCCGGGAGATGGCCGAGGCGTTCTCGGAGTGGAGGTACATCCCAGTGGATCTCGATTCCGGCCGTCTGCCGGAGAAGTTTCGCGGCGTGGTGTTCTCGAACGAGTTCTTCGATGCACTGCCGGTGGAGGTGGCAGTGTATCGGGACGGCGCGTTCCTTGAGCAGCGCGTGGCGTTCGAAGACGGACGGTTCCGATGGCAGACAGGCGGCGCGGTCCATGAAGAAGTGGAGCAATACCTGCGCCGCTGGTTCCCTCCGCCGGAAGAAGGCCGCTGGTACGAAGCCAACCTCGAGGCGCTCGGCTGGATGGAGCGAATCGGCCGCGCGCTCGAATCCGGTTACGCGCTGACGGTGGACTATGGCTACACGCGCGCGGAGTCCGTGCGGTTCCCGGCGGGAACGCTGATGGGATACCGGAGGCACATGGCGCGGGAGGATGTGCTCGAGGATCCCGGCGAGAGGGACATCACGGCGCACGTCAACTTCACGGCGCTCGAAGAATGCGGCGCCGCTTGCGGCCTGCGGAGGGAGCGCTTCGAGACGCTGGCGCGGACGATCGTCACCGTCGGCGAGGGCGACCAGTTCGCCGCCGCGTTGAACTCCGCGCCCGCCGAGGAACTGCGGCGGCGCATGCAGCTCAAGACGCTGCTGTTCGGGATGGGGGAGACGTACCGGGTGTTGTTGCAGCGGCGGGAGCGCGCGGGAGAACCGGGAGAGAAAAGTCTGAAATAATGAAAAAGGCCCCGGAAACCGGGGCCTCGGAGTAAAACCTGTTTGCTGCCCTTTCTCAGGGCAGCGCCCTTGCTACTTCTTTTTCTTCGGAGCAGCCTTTTTCTTGGCTGGGGCTTTCTTAGTTGCGCTCTTCATCGATTGATTCTCCCTAAACATCAAATTTTGCGATCCAAAAAAATCGCAATGTGATTCATATATAAGGTTGTTCGCGCTGAAAGTCAAGAGAAAAATGCATTCGCGCCATCTTTCGGCGTGTTTCGGGTTGCAAGGCGCCGCTCATCGCGGCGAGGAACGCGCGGCAATCGAGCGCATCGAGCGCCATCGACGCGACGCAGGTCGATGTCCGCCGAGCCAGCCAAAGGCCAACGCCACCAGCATGGCCGCCAGGCTCATCGCGCGTGTAACGACCCGGTCCTTGCCGCCCGTGTAACGCAGCGAGATTTCGCAAGGCCCATGGCAGTCCGGCTCGATCACCATCAGCCCAATCGCATCTCCGCGAACCGGCTGGCGCTTGCCGTTCGCGTAAGCCTCCCAACCCGGATCGTAGGTGACCTGGACGGCAACCACTTGCCCGCGCTCCACGGTCGCACGGATTTCGGCTTCGCTCATCCCCTTCCACTGAAACGTGGCGAGCGGATACCTGGAATCGTCCAGCGCCGCCACATACGGCTCCACGGGTCCAATGTCGAGACCATGGATGGGTGTTCGCTTCACCACGGCGGCGGCTGGAATCACATGCGCGAGCGATGGCGACCGGCTTGGCACTTCATAGATGGCCTCGTCGCCCTCGCGCCAGAGCAGCGGCAAAACACCGTCGAACTTGCGGGGGTTGGCGAAGGCTTTGTAGAAATCGGGAGTGTTCGGCCCCGACACGGAAACCGCATGCGCCCCAAACGCCTTCAGCCACAACACCGAGACTTCGGCACTGCGGCCACTTTGAATCTGGTATACCACCCCGGGAATGAATGGGTTCACCGCGAATTGAATGTGGCCGCCCTGAAACTGAGGATTGTCGGTAAAGACGTTATACAGATAGGAGCTCGATCCGGCAATGAACGCCCGCTCCCCGGGCCGATTCCGGTCCATCCATTTCGCAATCTTGTACTCGATCAGGCTGCCCGGCTCGACTGAACGAATCAAACCCCGCGCGTAGCTTACCGAATGGACTGTTTCGAGGGCCAGGCCGATCAGAACAGCCACAACCACAGCGAAGCGCACACGCCGCGGGAGCCGATCCAGAATTGTCGCCGCCCCGAATACCACCGCCAGCAGGAGCGCCAGGTCCATCTCCAACTGATAACGGGAGGGCTGAGGGATTACAGCCACCTCCCACACGTACCAGGTCACCACGATTGCGGTGAGCACGTATCCAAAGAGCGCGAAGAATTGCACGTGCGCGGCGATATCGGCCCGCCGCAGAATCAACCACAACAGCATATAGCCGCCGCTCAGAATTGCCAGCGCGATCCAGGATGCAGCCTTGTATCGAAAATCGCCACCCGCGGTGGAAGCGTTCATCCGAATCGCCCGAATCATGCTAGGGCTCAGCCACGGAGCTGTCCAGCAGTAACTCACGACCGCAATTGCAGCAACGGTCAGCGGCGCCTTCCACCATGGCTGGGGCCGAAAGGCCAGCAGCCAGCAAAGAAGCGCGACTCCCAGCGCAACCATGCCGAATGCGTTGCTCAGAACGACTGCCGCGGCCAGAACGCCGGCCAGGATTTTCCATTTCACCGCGTTGGTAGTCAGCGCGTGAACAAAGCACACGATGGCGACTGGCAGCAAAGCCAGCGCCAAGGTATGCGGAGCTTCGCCCCAGTAGACCAGAATGTGCAAGCGGCGGAGATTCAGCGCACCCCCCGCGTCCGCCCGGATGGCCGGCACCAGCAGGGCCGAAACCGAAAAACACGAGTATGCCAGCCCGGCGACGAAACTCACGGCCAGCCTGCGGCTGATCGCCAGCGCCATCCAAAACACAGCCACTGCGCTAAACGCGTACACCCCCGCCGTCACAATGTGAAACGATCTCGCGGCCGACCATCCCGTCAGTACACTGAAAGCCGCGACCATCCAATGCAACAGCGGCAGATAAGCATTCTCAAACGGCATCCCCGCGTTCCAAAGCGGCCACCACTTCCAATCGCCCGGGTGCTGGGCCATTACGCGGGCAATCGCAATGAACGTCCCTTCGATGGACCCGTTGTAAGCCGAATACTCCACGCCAAACAAGGGTGCCGCGACGATGAGATTGACGACCAACAACACCAACGCGCATAGCAGCACCAATGACCGGCGGAAACGCATAGGGCCTGTTACGAAATAGCTGTACCATCCGCTCCCTAACGGTCGCGGCTCGAATGTGCTTTCAGAGCCGCGACCGTTAGGGAGCGGTTGCCAGCGATTGGACTGGTTATTCCCTGACAGACGCATAGGTCTTTCACGCAGGAACGCGCTCGCGGTGGTTCAACCTGGGAAGCGCTCTTATCGACCTCCCCGCTTTCTTCTGGGCGATGCGCAGTTCGTAGAGGCTCTGCAGCGTAAGCCAGAATTCCGCACTCGTGCCAAAGAAGTGGGCCAGACGCAAGGCCGTGTCCGCGGTGATGGCGCGCTGCCCATTCAAGATGCCGGTGATGCGGTTGGTCGGCACATCCAGTTTGCGCGCCAGCTCGGCGGCGCTCATTCCGAGTTCTTTCAGCTCTTCGGTCAGGTGCTCCCCCGGATGTATCGCGGTCACTGTCGGTCCTCCTCCGGGCAGGGATGCGAGGTCCTTGACCGCCGTAGCCGCTTCCAGCCGGTTTAGCTTCAAGCGCGCCGGCCGTTCGATTCCAGAGAATGCTTTCACCCGTTGTCCAGCCGCGAAATCTCTCGTGCGCTTGTCTCGATAGCCGGCGATCATTCCTTAGGATATCATTCGTTATGCGTTACGTCAAGCATAACGAAGCCCAGCCGGCTCGGCTCGCAGGCTTTCCCCCGGACTTCGACGCATTTGGAACCCTTGTACCGGCTGCTACACTGAAATCGGTGGGTCGGTTCTACAGCCGCGCGGAACTTCTCGAACAGCGCGACCGCTGGAAGCGGGATGGTAAGACCGTGGTCTTTACCAATGGCTGTTATGACCTGCTGCACCCCGGCCACATCCGGCTCCTGGAGCAGGCCCGCTCGCTCGGGGACGTCCTCATTCTGGCACTGAACTCCGATGCCAGTACGCGGCGCGCCAAGGGACCGGCCCGGCCGCTGATCGCGGAACGGGAACGCGCGGAACTGGCCTTGGCGCTGGAGGCCGTCGATGCGGTGGTGTTGTTCGACGAGGATACGCCGCGCGAGCTGATTGGGCTGGTTCTGCCGGAGGTCCTCGTCAAGGGCGCGGACTGGTCGCACTTTATCGCGGGCCGGGAAGAAGTGGAAGCCTCTGGCGGCAAGGTGCTGACCGTGGCTCTGGAACCCGGGTATTCTACTACTAATATTGTCGAAAGAATTCTCAGCCAACCTTGATTCATCCTGCCGTTCGCGATCTGTTTTTGGACCTGGCGAAGCATCCCAGCTTCCAGGACGCCCTGCGCCGCCTGGCCGCGGGCGGCAAGGCCTCGCTCTCGGGTCTCACCACCACCGCCAAGGCCCTGTATTCGGTGCTCTTGTGGCAATCCTCGGGCCACTCTCTGATAATTGTAGTGGATGGCAATAAGCAGGCTGAGGCCCTCTCCGAAGCCATCCATACTTTCTTCTCGCTGCTCGCCGCGGACGACCGAAACGGCCCGCAACTCCTGCCCGCCCTGGATGTTTTGCCACTTCAGAACCTTTCGCCGCACGCCGAGATCTGCGAGCAGCGAGCCACGGGGCTGTGGCGGCTGGCCACCCAAAGGGTGCCCATCACCGTCATGCCGGTGGCTGCGGCCTTGATGCGCATCCAGCCCGGAGATTATTACCGGCAACTCGCGCTCAAGCTGCGGGTGGGCGACGAGTTGCCGCTCGAAGAGGTGGTTGCGCACCTGGAAAGCATCGGCTACGAGCGGCGCGAGCCGGTTGAGATGGTCGGGGAATACTCCGTCCGCGGCGGGATTCTGGACGTGTTTTCGCCCGAGGCGCCGAAACCCATCCGTCTCGACCTCTTCGGCGACCAGGTGGAATCCATACGCCGCTTCGACGTGGAGTCGCAACGCTCCGTCCTCAAAATCGAAGACTGCACCCTGCTCCCCCTGACGGAATGGCAGAAGTCGCGCGCCCTCCTGGTCGCCCTGGGGGAACTGATGCGCGAGGCCGGCTTCCATAGCCGCGACCTGCCGCCGCCGGGTGAGCCGTTTCCCGGTTGGGAATTGGTGGCCCCCATGCTCCGGCCGCGCCAGGCGTCGGTCTTTTCGTTGCTGGAGCGCCCCATCGTGCTTTGGGATGAACCCGAGCAGGTGCGCGGGGCCACCGAACGGTTCTGGAAGCGCCTCGAACAGATTGAGCGCTCGCCCGCCTACGATCCAGATAGGATTTACTTCCGCTGGGAGGATCTGGAACGGCAAGCCGGCGACGGTCCGCAGATGGCCCTCAGGGAACTCGATATCGGATGGTCCCCAGAGGCGGATTCGCATATCGCCACCCGGCCTTCCATGGCCTTTCACGGCAACATGCAGGTGGCCATCGCCGAGGCCCGCACATTGGTCGAGTCGGGCAACCGCGTGGCGTTCTTCGCTTCTTCCACAGGTGAAGTAGAACGCGTGGCGGACATCCTTAATGAATACCGCATTCCCTACCGGCTCGGCCTGGAGCAATTCGACTCGACGCCCGCCTACCTGGCCGAGCGCGCTTACCTGGCCGGTTCCATAGCTAGCATTTACGTGGTCAAGGGGCTGATCCGCCACGGCACCGCCTTCCCTGATTCGCAACTTGTAGTATTTGGCTCCGAGGACCTGTTCGAGACCTCGGAACTGGTGGCGCGCGCCTCGGCTTCCAAGTCCGCGCTGGCCACTTTTTCCGCCGACTTGATCGATCTGAAGCCGGGCGATTACGTGGTCCACGCCGAGCATGGAGTGGCTCAGTACCTGGGGTTGCGCGAGATCGTCCAAGGCGAGGCCCAGGGCGATTACATGCTCCTCGAATATGCCGCCGGCGCCAAGCTCTACGTGCCTCTGACCCGCATGGACTTGGTCCAGCGGTGGCGCGGAGGGGGGGACGCCAAGCCGGCCCTCGACCGCATGGGAGGCGTCACCTGGTCGCGCACCAAGACGCGCATCAAGGCCAAAATGCGCGACATGGCGGACGAGTTGCTCAAGCTCTACGCCGCCCGCAAAATGGCGGAGGGCTTTCAGTTTTCCCCGGATAGCAACTGGCAGCGCGAATTCGAAGATGCCTTCGAATTCACCGAGACGCGCGACCAGATTACCGCCACCCGTGAGATCAAGCGCGACATGGAAAGCCCCCAGCCCATGGACCGCCTGCTATGCGGCGATGTGGGCTTCGGCAAGACCGAGGTGGTGATGCGCGCCACCTTCAAGGCGCTGGGCGACGGCAAGCAGGTGGCGATCCTGGCCCCTACTACAGTCCTAGCATTTCAGCACTTCGAGACCTTCAAGCGGCGTTTCCAGCCCTTCCCCGTGCGCACCGAGATGTTCAGCCGGTTTCGCACACCCAAAGAACTCAAAGCGTCTCTGGCGGACCTGGCGGAAGGCAAGGTGGACATCGCCATCGGCACCCACCGGCTATTGTCGCAGGACGTGGAATTCCGGGATCTGGGGCTGGTGATCGTGGATGAAGAGCAGCGCTTCGGCGTCAAGCACAAGGAGCGGCTCAAGCACTTGAAGAAGACCGTGGACGTGGTCAGCATGAGTGCCACCCCGATCCCCAGAACACTACATATGTCGTTATTAGGGTTGCGAGACATGTCCGTGATCGAGACGCCGCCCAAAGACCGTCTCGCCATCCACACCGTAGTCGCCCCCTTTCAGCCCGAACTGATCCGCTCCGCCATCGAACTCGAATTAGGCCGCGGCGGGCAGGTCTATTTCCTACACAATAAGGTAGACTCCATCTGGAAGCGCGCCGCCATGGTCCAGGAACTCGCGCCGGCTGCCCGGATTGGCGTGGGTCACGGCCAGATGGGCGAGGCCGAGCTGGAGAAGACCATGCTGCGATTCATGCGGCACGAGTTCGACATCCTGGTTTGTACTACAATTATAGAAAATGGCCTGGATATCCCCCTCGCCAATACCATCATTATCGAGAATGCGGAGAAGCAGGGCCTTTCGGAGCTGTATCAGCTTCGCGGCCGGGTGGGCCGCTCCAACCGCCGCGCCTACGCCTACCTGCTGGTGCCGCCCGATACGGAGTTGAGTGAAGTCGCGCGCAAGCGCCTGGCGGCGCTGAAGGAATTCAGCGACCTGGGGGCTGGCTTCAAGATCGCGGCGCTCGATCTGGAGCTTCGCGGCGCCGGGAATCTGCTGGGGGGCGAGCAGCATGGCCACATCAACTCCGTCGGCTTCGATACGTACGTGCGGCTGCTGGATGAGACCGTCCGCGAGCTGAAGGGCGAAGAAATCGCGCCGGAGATCCACTCGGCGCTCAACCTGGGGCTCGACATCCGCATTCCGCCGGACTACATCGCGGACGAAAATCAGCGCTTGCGGGCGTACCGGCAGATCGCCAATGCNNCGCGGCGGCGCGCGACCGTGCCGAAAAGGAACTGGAGGACCGCTACGGCCCAGTGCCCGAGGCGGTCCGCAACCTGCTGGCCTACTCGGCGCTCAAGACCGTGGCGGAGCAGGCCGGCATAGAAGTCGTCGACCGGCGCCATAACATATTGAATATCAAGTTCCACAAGGAGACCCGCGTGGATCCGGCGCGCCTCATGAATATCGTCGCCAAAACCAGGGGAGCGCAGTTCACTCCGGCAGGTGTATTGCTACTACCGTTGGATGTCCAAGGTGGCGCCGGCGAGACTTTGCGTTTTCTGTCGGAGAAACTGGGGCAGTTGGCACCCCCGGCGTCGCCCCCAGCGTAAACAGGCCAGGCGCCCCGTCCCACTGGTAGAATGGAGATTACAGTTATGCTTCGCAGGTTAGTAGTACTCATGGCCGCGGCTCTTCCCATGGCCGTCGCGGCGGACGTGAAAGTGGTGGAGGAGATCGCCGCCAAGGTCAACAACGACATCATTACTCGCGGCGAACTGGAACACCGGCGGCTGGAGATCGAGCAGGAACTCCGGCGGCAAGGCCTCACCGGCGCCAAGCTGGCCGATGCCGTCAGGCAAGCCGAACGGGACGCGCTGCGCGAGCAGATCGACCAGCTCCTGCTGGTGCAGAGGGGCAAGGACCTGGACATCAAGGTCGACGCCGACGTGACCCGCCGGCTGGCCGAGATCCAGGTGCAGAACAAGATTTCGGACCCCGATCGGTTTCAGGAGTGGATCCGCCAGCAGACCGGCATGCCGTATGAAGATTTCAAGCAGCAGTTGACCAACCAGATCCTCACGCAGAAGGTGGTCGGCCAGGAAATTGGCTCGCGCATTGCCATTGCCGAACCGGAGATGCAGAAGTATTACGAAGAGCACAAGAAGGATTACGTGCGCGAAGAGCAGGTATTCCTGAGCCAGATTCTGATCTCGACCGAAGGCAAGACCCCGGACCAGATAGCCGCGGCGGAAAAGAAGGCCAAGGACCTTACAGCGCGCGGGCGCAAGGGCGAGAAGTTCAGCGACCTGGCGCGCGACAACTCCGACGATCCCGAGACCGCCAAGGGCGGGGGCTACATCGGCGGCTATAAGAGGGGTCTCTTGTTGAAGCAGATCGAAGACACCGTCTTCAAAGAGAAGAAGGGCTTCGTCAGCGACCCCATGAAGATCGAAAAGCCCGCCTGTTTCCTGATTGTGAGAGTGGACGAGCGCTACGAGGCCGGGCAAGCGTCCTTTGAGGAAGTGAAAACCGAAGTCGAAGACCGCCTGAGGGAGCCAAAGATAGAACCCAAGGTGCGCGAGTACCTCACCAGGCTCCGGGCGGAAGCGTTCTTACAGATCAAAGAGGGCTACATCGACAGCGGCGCCGCGCCGGGCAAGGACACTCGCTGGCAGGACGTGGCCCAGTTGAAGCCGGAGACCACCACTAAGGAAGAAGTCGCCTCGCGCATCAAAAATCGGAAAAAGTTGTTCGGACTGGTTCCCATCCCCGGCACCAACAAACCCGTCGGCCCGGTGACGGAAGTTGCGGACGCCTCGCTCAAGCCCTCCAAACCCGAGCGGCCGCCCAGACCCGAGCCCAAACCGCTGCCGCCCATGCTGCCCATCCGACAATGAAATCCCCCTATGTGAACGAACTCGAGCCCAAGTGGGTGAAACGGGTGATCACCACCAGTTTCCTGGTTCGCTCGAAGGAGATCCGCCAGAAGAAGACCGGCGAACCCTACCTCTCGCTGCTGCTTGGCGACCGCACCGGCCAGGTGGACGCCAAGATGTGGGATAACGTCACCGACAGGATGGTCGAGAGCTTCGACCGCGACGATTTCGTCAAGGTCAAGGGACTGGTCCAGATCTTCCAGAACCGGCCGCAACTCACCATCCACAGCGTGCAGCGGATGGACGACAGCGAAATCGATTTCGCCGATTACTTCCCCTCCTCGCGCCGCGACCCGGAGGAAATGTGGACCGAGTTGCGCACCGCGGCCGCGGCCATCGGCAATCCTCACCTGAAGGCCCTCGTCGAAGGGCTGCTGGACGACGAGGACGTGGCGCGCCGATACCGCCGCGCGCCCGCCGCCAAGCAGATCCATCACGCCTACCTGGGCGGCCTGCTCGAGCACGTGCTTTCGCTGTGCGTACTGGCGCGCACGGTGGCGGCGCACTATCCCAACATCGACTACGACCTGTTGCTGACAGGCGTAGTGCTGCACGATATCGGCAAGATTTACGAGCTGAATTACGAGCGCGGCTTCTCCTACTCCGACGACGGGCAACTGCTCGGCCACATGACCATTGCCCTGCGCATGGTGGCGGACAAGTTGCGCGGCCTGCCGGATTTCCCGCCGCCGTTGCGCACGCTGGTGGAGCACATGATCCTGAGCCATCACGGGCAGCTCGAGTTCGGCTCGCCCAAGCTGCCGCAGTTTCCCGAAGCGCTCCTGCTGCACTACCTGGACGATATGGATTCCAAAATGGAGTGCATGCGGGCGCTGATTGAAAACGACCGCCAGGTGGAAGGCTGCTTCACCACGTGGAGCACCCCGCTGGAGCGCGCGGCGCTCAAGAAGGACCGCTATTTGAAAGGGAAGGCGCCCGGCCCGGAGGGCGCCCCGGAAAGCGCGCAACCCGAAGCGGACTCGCTTTTTGGCGGCAAACTGAAGCAGGCGCTTCAGCCCGCGGATGCGAAACGGGAAAGCTGATGCCGAAAGCCACGCGCGATGTCCCTCCGCCGCTCGAGCTGGCCTGCCTGAAGGCGCTCTGGTCGCTTCAGGAAGGCAACGTGAAAGACGTGCAGCGGATCGTGGCGCAATCCAGGCCGCTGGCCTATACCACCATCATGACGGTGCTCGAACGCCTGGTGCGCAAGGGAAAACTGGCGCGCCGCAAAGTGGGGCGGGCGTTCGTCTACTCGCCCGTGGCCTCGCGCGATGCCATGCGCCGCGTCGCCATTCACGAGCTGTTGGAAGGCTTCTTCGACGGGTCGGAAGCGGAGCTGGTGGAGTTCCTGCGCGGGGCCGGGCGCCCGGCCGCCCGCGCTCCGGCCCCAGTGGAAGATCAGGGCCGCATCGACACCGTGCTGCTGTGAAGTTGTAGCGCCGGCGGTCTTTGCCGCCGGTGGGGTTATCATGCAAGACATTCTGCCGGTCCTGTGTTTTATCGCCGGTTTCGCGCTGGCGTGGCTGGTGCTGCGCTGGCGCAAGCAGGAAACCGAGTCGGCTTTCAAAGCGCTTTCCGCCGACGCCCTGGCGCGCAACAACCAGGCCTTTCTCGAGCTGGCCCGCGCCACCCTGGCGCAGACCCAGGAGGCCGCGCGCGGCGACCTGGAAATGCGGCAGCAGGCCATCGTCGAGCTGGTGGCCCCGGTCCGCAACTCGCTCGACAAAGTCGATTCCAAAATTCAGGAGTTGGAAAAGGCCCGCGCCGGCGCCTATGCCGCGCTCAACGAGCAGGTCCGCGGCCTGGCGGAAACGCAATCGCAGCTTCGCGCCGAAACCGGCAAGCTGGTCACCGCGCTGCGCACGCCCGGCGTGCGCGGCCGTTGGGGTGAGATCCAGTTGCGCCGCGTGGTGGAGATGGCCGGCATGTTGGACCATTGCGATTTCGTCACGCAAACCTCCGTCGCTTCCGAGGAAGGCCGCCTGCGCCCCGACTTGCTGGTGCGCCTGCCCGCGGGCAAGATCATCGTGGTGGACGCCAAGACGCCGCTCGACGGCTACCTTCAGGCCATCGAAGCCCCCGACGAGCAAACCCGCAAAGCGCGCCTGGCCGACCACGCGCGCCAAGTGCGCGCCCACCTCACGGCGCTGGGCCGCAAATCCTACTGGGAACAATTCGAGCACGCGCCGGAATTCGCGGTCCTGTTTCTGCCCGGCGAGTGCTTTTTCAGCGCCGCGCTGGAGAGCGACCCCTCGCTCATCGAATTCGGCGTGGAGCAGAACATCATTCTGGCCACTCCCACGACGCTGATCGCGCTGCTGCGCGCCGTGGCCTACGGCTGGCGCCAGGAGGACCTGGCGCAAAACGCGGCGAAGATCGGCGCGCTGGGCAAAGACCTCTTCAAGCGCCTCTCCGACATGGGCGACCACCTGAACAAGGTGGGAAAGGGCCTGGAGCGGGCGGTGGAAGCGTACAACAGCGCGGTGGGCTCGTTCGAAGCCCGCGTGATGGTGAGCGCGCGCAAGTTCGCCGAGCTAAAAGCGGCGCCGCTGGGGACGGAGATCGCCGAACTGGAGCCGGTGGAGAAAAGCGTAAGGGCGATGCAGGGAGAATAGGGGCGAGGTCGATCATGGCGCGGGTTGCGCGCCGGCGGCAGTAGCGGATGATGGAGTCGGAGTCATGGCCGGAGGGCAACAATGACCCTCGCATCGCGCCTCGAGGTATCTCCGGAAAGCCTGGCCGCGATTTGCAGCCGGTATCGCATCCGTGAGCTGGCGGTGTTTGGCTCCGCCGCTCGAGGCGACATGCGGCCCGGCTCGGACGTCGATATCCTGGTGGAGTTGGAGCCGGGCGCCCACCCCGGCCTGGGCTTCTTCCGGCTGGAGGAGGAGTTGAGCGAACTGTTCGGGCGACGCGTCGACTTGTGCGGGAAATCGCTGCTGAAGCCGCTTGTGCGCCCCAGCGCCCTGCGCGACGCCGTGGTGCTGTATGCTGCGTGACGCGGTGTATCTGGCCGACATTCTGTCCGCCGCCGCCGGCCTGCGGGAGTTTAGGCGCGCCGCATCGTTGGCGCCGAACTAAAGGAACGGCACGGCGAGGTTGCGTGGAAGCGCGTTTCCGGCGTCCGCCACCGGATCGTGCACGATTACTCCGGCCTCGACCACGAACTCCTGTGGCAGGTTGTGACCGTGTTCACGCCGGAGTTGGAGGAACGAAGCCGGAGGTTTGTCCTCAATGCGCCAAACGCGTTGAACGGATACCACAGCCTCGGATCGGATAGGAACCCCACAGTCGCCGGGGTAGAACCCGCCGGGAGGCGGATAATGCCGTTCGTCTCGCAACGGAACAATTACGGGCCGGGCACCTGGGGTTCCCGGCCCCATTCCTTTTAACGCCCGTGATCCTTACCTAGTTCATGGACTCTGTAGTGGTTGCGAAAGTTGCCATGGTCGCCATATTCCCAAACGTCGCCAGTGGTGGCGTTGAAGAACGCGTGGTTACCCCCGCTATACGAGAATTGGATACCAGCGAAGTTTCCCTGCGCCATGGCGGCCTGGGGTTGAAAGATTGGGTTCAATGCGATCACCGCAAGCAGTCAAGCGATGAGCGTGATGATCGTCTTCGTGTAAAGGTCAATACGCATGTGAGCACCTCCAAGTTTTCCGCAGATTGCGGGATGCCCCAAATAATAGCATTGTTGCGGCCGACAGCACCGAATCGTTGTAAGGTCATACATTCCGGCGCTTTGGGGCCCTTACGGAGCTTGAGCATCCGGATGGAGAACCGACCGCAGGGAGTCACGTGACCGAATTTGGTCACCGGGTATGCTTGGAACCGGAACATCGCTGAACGTTCGCAGACTCGCTATTGCTCATTCTTTCGATAAGAAAATGGTGTTCCGCGTTTGATTGCTCCAGATTCATAATGCCGGGGCGCTCCAATGGCGGGAGTCTTCAGCGGGCTACTTGGGGCACCTTGAGCTGCTCGTGCTCTTCGCCGACCGCCCGCGCTCGCGTCTCGCCGACTCGGCGCCGTGCGCTGCTTGCGCGCCCTGCCGCCTGACCACCGACCACCTCAGGCACGAAACGTTAAGTTAAGGAGTCTACGACTCTTTTTCGAATTCAGTCTGAATCATTTGACCTGGAAAGATTTCTCTATTGCACGGCAATAGTAGCTGTGTTGGACGATTTGCCGCCGATGTTCAGCACCACCGGCACGGCGTTGCCTGAACTGACTCCAAGCGGTACCCGTGCATTGATCTGGTTGAGGCCCACACAGCAGCCCGACAGGCCGGCGAAATCCGGGATGAAGGTGATTCCGCCGATGGTGAGAGTAACGGACGCAAACGTGCTGGACAGGCTCGCCGGCAACGCGCCAGTCGGAACGGCAGGTGCGACCTGGCCTAGCCCCGTGGCATAGAGAATCACCACTTCTCCGGGATGCGCCGGATTCTGAGTGGTAACTGCGGAGCCGTCCACGTGCGTTATCGCGCCAGCGCCTTTGCCATCCGCCGTAGCGGTAAAAATGCCGGGAGAAACCGGGGCCAGCGTAACGGTCGCAGGGGTGCTCGCTTGCCCGGCCACGGAGACGGAGACCGTGGCCGACGTTCCCGTCACCTCGAAAGGAATCTGGATGCCAAGCTGCGTCGGCACAGCGTAGAAAATGGGCACGGGCGTGCTGTTGACGGTGACCTGAGCCCCTGCCATCGTGGTGCCCAGCTTGCCATCGCTTCCAAAGGCCGGATTACACGCCGGCGGCAGGCAGGATGTGCCATCGGTCAGATTGGTTCCAAAAACGGCGGCTATTTCACCGGGAGCGGCGCCAGAAGAGCCAGAAGCACCGAGATTATAGCTGGCATTGTTGACAACGCCCCCGCTGTTGATCTGGGCGGGAGTGGCCAGAACAAGGCGCCCAATCTGGTTAGCGCCCGATTCGACAAACCAGAGAGAGCCGTCGGAACCGGCGGCGATCCCCAAGGGTGCGGCGCTGTCGGTGGGCACCTTGAACTCGTTGGTAATAATCCCGGCGGTGGTGATGCGCCCGATCTTATTGCCGCCGGCTTCGGTAAACCACAGCGCGCCGTCCGCCCCGGCGACGATGGCGAATGGCGAGCTCCGGGGCGTCGGTATGGTCTCATTAACGTTAACAGCCCCCGCGGTGGTGACGCGGTGAATGTTATTGCTGTTCTGGCCGACATACCAGAGGGCGCCATCGGAGCCGGGGGTAATCCAGGTGGGCGTATCCAATTCAAATCCCGTCGCAGTGATCTCGGTGTACACACCCGCGGTGGTGATTTTCCAAATGTCGGATGTCGTGAACCAGAGGTTGCCGTCCGGACCCGCGGTGATCGCGCCTTGGTTGCTGCCGTTGTTGAATAGCGTAATTTGGCCCGCTGTTGTGATCCGTCCGATCCCTACATTGGCCGATGTCGTGAACCAGAGATTGCCATCCGGACCGGCCGTGATCTCTCCCGGCTGGCTGATGGTGGAGATTGGGAATTCGGTAATTACGTGAGAAGTAGGATCGATCCGGCCTACCTTGTTCGCGTACTCAGTGAACCATACGCCGCCATCCGGACCGGCGGTGATTCCCTGGGGAGTGGCATCGGCGGTCGGGATGCAGTACTCTGTAATCGACCCGCTCGTGGTGATGCGCCCGATCTTGTTGCTGTTGGATTCGGTAAACCACAGCGCGCCGTCAGGTCCGGCGGCGATCCTCAAAGGAACGGCGTTATTGCTGGAACACCGATCGGGGAAGTTGCCGGTGGTCGGCAGCGGGTACTCCGTGATGGTTGCGGTTACCGGAGTGGAAAGGCTGGTGCCGCTTTGGGCGGCATTGATCGTCGGCGTTAAGGTGGTGGTCGCGGTAGCGCTGATGGAATCCGTTACCTTGAACTGCGGGTTATAGCCGCTCTGGCTGCCCGCCGCTGGAGTGCCGCTCAGCGCCCCGGCCGCCGCGATCTCCATATGGGTGACCTGCGCGGCATTTTGAGCCGGCAGCGCCGGGGCCGCCAGCAGAACTGCCAGGATCATGGGGAACAGCTTGTGAGTGAACCGCATAGAAAAATCCTCCTCCGTTCCGGCCCATTCCGGCCGGCCAGCACAATATCACACCGAAGGACCGGATATCGGCCCGCCTGTCGGCCACCTTGCCGCTGGCCTGCTGGAGGGGATGCGGTAGTGGACGATGGTGGAGGGCGGTCTCATCATTCCGGTCGCGGCAGGGATGCCAATTGCTTATTAATCCGGCTATAAGTAGGTAGGCATCGAGTATAATGGCGTATGACCCGGCGAGAGTCCGGAGGACGTCCCCCGCACTCTGGGTTTCACCCGAAGCTGTATCTACACGTGGCTGGCCCTGTACCGCGCCTGCGGCTGGGGTGCCTTGAGAGCCCGGGCGCTGAAGGGCCGCCCGATGAAGATCCAGCCCCAACAGATGGGTTGGCTGTATGCGCGGGAGGCCCATCTGACTATTTGCCACGTCCACAATCATCGCGCAATCCAGGCTCAGTGAACACTGCTCCCGTCCGCGCTGAAGCAACTCCGGGAGCGAAGACTGTAGTCGCGTTTGCGGGTCGTGCCTGTATGACGGCACACTCGGAAATAGCCCGAAACGGATGGCTCAGGCAGGTTTCTCCGCTCGCGTCTCGCCGGCTCGGCGACGCGTGCTTTCGGATCGAGCCTCGCCCGCCGCGCCGACGAGCCGGGCCGGAAGTGCGAGCTGAAGGCCTCTCGGCAAGGACGGATCGCTCCTGACGTGACGGGGACATGACGGGAGTGATCTCCTAGAACGCCGTTCTGTACCGCGGGCAGCGCAAGTACGGTTTGCCGACTTATCCGCTCACGTGGATTGCCGGACACTGGCGAGTCTATCGGTTCTTGCCGCGTTGGACAGGCCACCTGGCCTTCGAGGCCTTTTTCCGTAGCCTGTTAGATCTACCGGCGAGCGTAAAGAACCGCGTTCTGTTTTGTGCGTGGCCGTCCATTCCGATACCGCCAGCACAATCAATAAGAATCGGTGTCCGTTATGATTGAATATGATCAAAGCGAGATCTATTGTTCTTGAAATAGAAGTTTGTTCCAAAGGGAACATGACGGCCCTGTTGCGAAAGCAGGAGCGCGGGTGACTCTAAAACGAGAGCATTCAACGCCGGCCCTGTTGCTCCTCCTGTCGATCCCGGCCCCAACCCTTTGGGCTCAAGCTGGGCCTCCGTTCCAAACTGACGACCCGACACCGGTGCCTCTTGGACATTATGAGGCCTATGTCTTCGGTGCCGTGGCTGCTACTCTGGTGGAGGTTGACCCGGTCGGGCCGGCGTTTGAATTCAACTGGGGAGCCATTCCGAACGTGCAGCTTCATGTGATCTTGCCCCTCGGGGCAGTTCTGCCGTCCAATAATCCTCTCTATGCTCCCGGTGGACAAGGCCCCAGCGCGTTCGGCCTGACGGATATGGAACTCGGCGTGAAGTATGCTTTCATAAAACAAACCAAGCGCCGCCCGCAGATCGGCACGTTCGTCATGTTCGAGCTTCCCACCGGCAATTATTCCCAGGGTCTGGGTGTGGGCCGGCCGTGGTATAAAGTGCCCATTTGGGTTGAAAAAGAATTTGGGCATTGGAGCCTGGTCGGCGGCGTTGGGTACGTCATCAATAACCAGAACCAGTATCGCGATTATGTGTATGGCGGTTATCTTGTGAAGGGGAAGATCAATAAGAGGTTGGAACTGTCAGTGGAAGTCTTTTCCCATGCGCGAGAGGGGTTCGCCACCCCCCAGACACAGGCTTCGACGTTGATTGACGCAGGTGGTTATTATCACTTTAAATCCCCCGGCTGGCAATTACTGTTCGCATACGGACACTCCATTGCCGGTGAAACGGAACAGTACGCCTATCTTGGCCTCTATAAAACCTGGGGAAAAGATAAAGGTGCAAGTACGGGAGACGCAGACGCAGCTGGCGCCGCAGCCACCGAAAAGTGACCGCTAGAGGTTGTCTTCAGATCATCGGTCTGCCTCATACCAGCGCTCCGCTCCAATCCATCCCGCGTTTGGTCTGACTCTTAAGCATGGCCGGTCATAACGGCTGCGCGGCAGATCGCGGCCTACGCGCCCATCGCTTATCTGGCCGACCACTACATACGCAACCGAACGGCAGCAAATTAGGAACGGTAGGTCGGCGTGGCAACGGCAACGGGCCGAATCCTCGTCATTTGACGCAAAATGTCCAACCCGCGGAAGTGGAGCCAACAGGAGACCCAAGTCCCGTTGTGGGAGATGGCGACGCGCCGTTGAGATTTTCGACAGCCGAACTGATGCTCATCTCCCCGAACGCCTAGGACCGTATCGGAAGCACCGCGGCA
>PMYB01000117.1 GCA_003170915.1 Bryobacterales bacterium
AATTATGCGCGGATGTATAGTCAGCCGTTCACCCCCGGCGAGGCCGACCGGTATCGGTTCCAGGCGCATCAGGGTCAGGAGTTGGTGATTGCGGCCAGCGCGCGCGAATTGATCCCCTATCTGGCCGACGCGGTTCCCGGCTGGTTTCAGGCCGTTCTGACGCTTTACGATGCCAACGGAAATGAACTGGCGTATGACGACGACTACCGCTTCCATCCCGATCCCGTCCTCCACTACGCCGTCCCCAAGGATGGCGAGTACGCCATCGAGATCAGGGACGCCCTCTATCGGGGGCGCGAGGATTTCGTGTATCGCATCTCCATCGGCGAGCTGCCGTTTGTCACCAGCGCTTTCCCGCTGGGCGGCCGCGCCGGCTCGAAGACTACCATCCATCTCACGGGCTGGAACCTCCCCGTGAGTAAGATGACCATGGATGCCAAAGGCAAAGCACCCGGCGTTTATCCGCTTGCCAACTCCGCGGTGTTCATGGTGGACACCCTGCCCGAAGCCTTTGAAAAGGAACCCAACAACTCCCCCGCCGCCGCGCAGCGCGTCAAGCTTCCCATCATCATGAACGGGCGCATCGATCAACCGGGCGATTGGGATGTCTTCCGTTTCCAGGGCCGCGCCGGCCAGGCCATCGTCGCCGAGGTTTATGCGCGCAGGCTCGATTCGCCGCTCGATTCCGTGCTCAAGCTGACCGACGCCAAGGGCACGCAACTGGCGTTCAACGACGATTACGAGGACCAGGGACAGGGATTGGAAACGCACCACGCGGATTCCAGAATTCTGACCACTCTGCCCGCCAACGGAACCTACTATCTTTACCTGGGCGATGCCCAACAGAAAGGCGGCCCGGAGTACGCCTATCGCTTCCGCATCGGCGCGCCACGGCCCGATTTCGATCTGCTGGTGACACCGTCGAGCATCAACGTGGGCGGCGGCTTGACCGTTCCCATCACCGTCCATGCCATGCGCAAGGATGGATTCTCCGGTGACATCGCGCTGGCGTTAAAGGGCGCTCCCAAAGGATTCACCCTGATCGGCGGCCTGCTGCCGGCTGGCCGGGACGAAGTGCGGCTCACGCTGACGGTTCCGCCGCAGCCCCAGCCGGAACCTCTGAGCCTGAGCCTGGAAGGCCGCGCGACCATCCAGGGGCACCAGGTCAGCCGAGTGGCGGTTCCGGCGGAGGACATGATGCAGGCTTTCGCTTACCGCCACCTGGTCCCCGCCAGTGACCTTAAGGTCGCCGTCCGCAGAGGACCCATGCTCAGGACCCCCATCAAAGTCAGCTCCCAAGAACCTCTGGAAATTCCCGCCGGCGGCACAGCCCGGTTTCAGGTTCACGTTCCAACCCTTCCAGCCAATTTCGCGCCCAGGGTCCAGTACGAGTTGAGCGAGCCGCCGGAGGGGGTCGAGCTGCGAAACGCATCGCCGGGTCGGGATGGAACCGAGATCGTGCTCCAATGCGATGCCGCCAAAGCCAAGCCCGGCCTGAAAGGGAACCTGATCGTCAGCATCTCCGCCGAGAGAGTGGCGCAGGCCGCCAACGGAGCGCAGCAAGCGAACCGCCAGCGCGTTTCTCTGGGCACTCTGCCGGCCGTCCCCTTCGAAATCGTCGCGCACTAGGCGCTCCAGCGGATGCCGTCCACCGTGCCGCCGTCGTTCTCGGGCGCGGTCAGCAGCACGCTCAGGTCCACCTGCTCCGAGACCGGCTTCAGCTCGAATACCAGCAGGTTCTCGCCGGAGCGCAACTCGACGGGCTTCTGGAACTGCCCGATGCGGTAGCGCGTGGTGGCCTGCTCTTCCATCACCTTTTCGCCGTTGAGAAACGCCTTCAACTGGCCGTGCGCGCCCACCCACAGGAACGTCTTGCGGCTGCCGTCGGCTATTACCCGCACGGCGGACTTGTAAACGGAGGCGTCGGAGGCGGGCGGCTGCCACTTGGTGAAGTGTAGCGTGTCGGTGGGCGCGGTGAAGCGCGCCCAGGTCTTGATATCGGCCGACGCGTCCTGGGTCAGCAGCCACTGCCGGTTGCAGCGTCCGTACCAGTTGCGGGGCTTGGCCCAGCGGCGGCGGAAGCGCGCCGGATCGTCGCCGGCCACATCCGCGTTCCCCAGCTCCATGGCGCCCATCTGGCGCTGGGAAGCCATGTGCAGGTACTCGATGTCCGTCGGCTGGTAACCCATGAGGGTGGCCAATAAGGCGTCGGTCGAGACCGGGTCCTCTCCGGCCATCACCACGTTGTTGCGAATCATCTGGTCGGGAAGGCCATTCGTGTGTTCCGTGTATTGCAGCCCGCGGATGGCGTCCACCACACAATAGTCCGGGGGATGAAACGCCGCCAGATCCGTGATGAACGAGTCGATGCGGCCTTCGAGCGAATGATTGCGATGCAGATCGCCGTTCGAGAAACTGCCCTTGGGCGCGTAGACGATGCGCGGACCCGTCCCGACGTAGTTCTTGAGACACCCCGTGATGCCGCACTGGTTGTGAACCTTCATCACGGGCACGGTGATCAGGAAGTCGCAGTTGACAATGGTATTGGCCGGGACGTAGACCTTCTTCTCGCCGAAGGCGCCCACCCCGTTGGGACTGCGCGGCACGTCCATCCAGCGGAACTGGCCGGATTGGTCGCGCACGGGGTCATAAGCCAGATCGACGTAATCGAACTTCTTGCCGGGGAAGCCGGCGCCTGCATCCTTGAGAAAGTCTGCGAGGGTCCCTTTGAATCCGGGGTACTCGTCGCTCCATGAGTAGGTGAGCGCATCAATGTGGACGCCGTTCTGAAGCAGCACGTTGTCGGCCTCGGTGTCGCCGATACGGCGGTAGGAGCCTCCTTCGGCAATCGTGATGCGGGCCGCGCGCGACTTCGTGGCCACGTATTCGAGCACCGCCCTGACCACGCGCATATCGGTGATGTCGCCAAGGGTGAAGTAGGCCCCCCGCGGCGGCAGGCTCCCCCAATTCGGTTTGATGACGACCCACGAGCCAGGCTTGATCTTGGCCTCCAGGCTGCCCGCTCGCGGCCGCCCGTACTCGATGGCCTTCCACACCATGTCGCGCACGCGCGGGTAATCCAGCGGGTCCTCGATGGAGGAAGGTTTGGCAAGCTTGGAATGCGAGGATGCGACGAGCCCTATACGCGCCTTTTCGGGCGGGCCTCCGCGCAGCGACAGGGCAGCCAGGCCCTGCGCCGATGCAGCAAAAAACGTTCTACGGCTGACGGTTCTCATGTCGGTATCCTGGGCTTCAGATGAAATCGGGTGCGCCATCGGACTGGAACGCGAACCCGCGATGCCATGGCTTACCCGGCAGGCGCTTGAAGGCTTCTTCGTCCATTTCGTAGCCCCAGCCGGGTTTGTCGGGAATCGCCAGGTAGCCGCCCTTGGCCACAATCGTCTCTCCCTTGATCAGGTCCTTGCGCGGAGACTCATCGTCCGGATGGTATTCCAGGATGACGAAGTTCGGCGTCGAGGCGGCGAAATGGATGTTTACCAGCGTGGCCAGGGGACCCAGCGGGTTGTGCGGCGCCACCTGGACGTAGTGCGCTTCGGCGATGGCGGCAATCTTCTTCTGCTCCAGCATTCCGCCGGCCAGGCAGATGTCCGGCTGAACGATGTCGGCCCCGCCCAAGGTCATCAGTTGCTGGAACTGGTACTTGGTGTACAGTTCCTCTCCCGTGGCGATGGGGATCTGGACTCGCCGCCGCAACTCAGCCATGGACTCCATGTTCTCGGGCCGGATGGCCTCTTCGAGGAACAGCGGTTTCACCGGCTTCAGGACTTCGGCGAGCTCGTAGGCCAGGTAGGGAGGCCATATTCTGCCGTGGGCATCGAAGCACAGGTCGACGTTGGGTCCGACCGCCTGGCGCATGGCCTCGGCTCGAGCCCCGAACGCGCGGATTCCGGCGCTTTCCGGCACCGCACTGGAGTAGCCCAATGTGGCCTTCAGCGCCGTGTACCCGTATTTGGCGATCAGACTCTTGGCCTGCTCGGGAGAGTTGGCCGCCTGGTAGCAGCGGATCTTGTCGCGGCATTTCCCCCCCAGCAGCATGTAAACCGGCAGGCCCGCGGCTTTGCCTGCAATGTCCCACAAGGCGTGCTCGATGCCGCTGATCGCGGCGTTGACCACCAGCCCGCCCGGAAAGCGCGTGAAGTTGTACATGGTGGCCCACAGGTACTCGATATTTCGGGGATCCTTGCCGACCAGCCATTCCTTGAAGTCCCGGACGGTGGCGGCCGTGGCCTCGTCGGGCCCCGCCGAATACGCCTCACCCCAGCCATGGATGCCCTGGTCGGTAGAGATCTTCACGTACAGATAGTTTCTTCCCGCGTTGACAATGAACACCTGGACATCGGTGATCTTGATCTGAGGCTTCCCGGTGTAGGTCGGCGCGCTCTGTTCGATGGCAGCAGCCTGGAGCGGCAGCCCGAGCGCCCCGCCCGCGGCGATAAACTCACGTCTCATCATGTCGGCCATTCGGCACTCCCTCAAAGGTTGAATTTACACTCCAGAGTATAGCTCCATTGCTGCCGGCATTCGTGCAATTGGTGGACGGCAGGCAAATCCCGTTAGAGTCAGAACCATATGGTGAGTGCCGCGACCTACCGGGCGGACGGCGCGCCGGATTTCATCTGATTCGCGCGACGGCGCTTCGCCACGGCGAAGATCACGCGGGCGGGCATCTGTCAGGTGCCCAGCCATGTGGCTGGGACTAAGAAGAAGACTCCATCGGAGTTGATGCCGCGGGTTCACCGCGTGATCCCCCTCCTCAAGCGTTGGCTGATGGGAACCCACCAGGGGGCGGTCAGCCACAAGCATCTCGACTACTACCTGGACGAGTTCACGTTCCGATTCAACCGGCGGCGATCAAGAAGCTGCGGCGAGCTCTTCTTCCGCCTCGTGCAACAAGCCGTAGCAGTCGAGCCTCTTCCCCTGGATCGGATTCTTCATCCCGGAGCCAGGCCGAAAACGAAACCACAATCTGTAGGGGTCACCTGAGTCAAGCAGATACCCACCTGATCTTTTTCATAGAACTCCCTTTCAAGACTTCAATTGGTTGTAGCATTTGAGCCGGTGCATCACCTTATAGCTCTCGTACGGCGTCAGGTAGCCGACACGCCGCGACGGGGGCCTGCCCCAGCGGCGTGGAGCAGGGCCGTATGCCAATTCGGCTCTGCCGGAGTTGCTAGAGGGGTGGGCCGCCGCCCCTGCCACCTCTGCCCCCAGGAGGCCCTTGACGTGGCTGGCTGGCCTGAGCCAGCAGCGCAGCAAACTCAGCGCGCGTCATCTTTAATTTCTCGGGATGAGCGGCAACCCACTTCCCAAGAGCGGCGAATTTTTCTGGTGTCCAGCCACCTTCGAATGATGCGCCGTTCTTGCCTTGGCTATTCAATTCAAAGTTGAAAGCATCTTGCAGGTTGGTAAACTCCGCCTTACCAATCGCCGCTGCGGCCAGCACTGCGGGAATAAAGATAACCCCATCCTGCTTGGCCAGGACCAAGTCCCCCGGCAACACAGTGGCACGTCCGATACGAACCGGAACGTTGATCCCCGTCAGTTGCATTTGCAACCAAACCGAGGGATCGTAGCCGCGGTAAAACCCATTGAGATTAGCGATTCCCCGGTTTTCCTCCGCATCCCTGATGCCGCCATCGAATATGAATCCCGAATGGGTGTGGGCGGCGATGCCGCTTCCAAGGTTGGAGCCGATGATGGCGCCTTCAATGACCTTCCCATAGCCGTCAACGACCATAGTGTCACCCATCTGCAGTTCATTGATCACCCAACTATTGGACCCGCTGACGCGTCCCTCCGTCTTACCTTCGGCGGCGACCACCGTTCGCATGTCGGGCCGCTGCGGCACGAATTGCGCCGTGAGCGCACGGCCGGCAAAGGGCTTTTCGATGTGGAGAGCCTGCCAGCCAGCCTCAAACTGGTTGGTGTAGCCTTGGCCACGCAGATAGTCCCAGACATCCTCGATCGACACATCCAAAGCGCGCACGAGCAGATTGTCTTGCACTTTCGGGCGCCCGTCGGTGAAGCGGTCGCCCTTCCATTCCGACGTGTAAAACATCAGTTGTTCCTTCGTCTGCTTTATTTGAGCGAAGGCAGTCGACGATCCCATGGCGACGCACCCGATCAAAACAGTCAAAATGATCTTTTTCATACAACTCCCTTTCAACTGGAATTAGCTCGGTCACCGCGAGCCGATATGCGACGATAGGCATCCCTGGGTGATGCAGCCCTCTTCGGAGCGGCACATTGTATGTGTCCGCGAATGCCCGGCCAATAAGAGATTGCGATACTCTAAAACCCATCCGGCTTCGATAGCTGTCGGGTGAATATGAGTTCTTAAACACTAGGTACATATCAACCAAGATACGGGCGTTCGCCAGCGTGGTGGCCGGCATCTCCCGCCCATTCGCCTACAGCGCGGTGACGGTCGACGGTCCAGGAGTCTTGGAGCAAGTCGAGATCCTGACGCATCGTTTCCGTTCCGCGCGATTCTAGCGGATGCGGGGCGGCAAGCCCAAGCGAAACCGTCTTTGATGCTATCTGGCGAGTTGCCACGGATACAGCCCCACGTTAACTTTGATCAAAAAGTACGACATCCCGCCTGGGTCGGGTTGAGCTTGGTGCGCCGTATCAGGGGGAATGTTGAGGATGTCGCCTGCCTTCACCTTGTAGGTTCGCCCGCCGATGATCGGCTGGCCGGCAAATTCGCCGGGCAGAAGGAAGGATCCAGGGCCGTACGCTGGTCGGTATTCTCTCTTCTCGATCTCGCCTCCAACCACCATCGTGCCGCTGCCGCCGGCCACAACATAGATGTCCGATACTCCCTGGTGCTGTTCGGCATCGTCCCACTGGCTTATCCTTCCGGTAATGTTGCTGGGGATGGGCTTGTCGTGAGGCAGTCGAGTGATTAGGCCTATTGTGTGCGTGCGGCCGAGCAGCAAGGCAAGGTATGGCATCGGCTTGCCTGCGGCTGCGGCGGCCGCGCGTTCCGCGTGCATCTTCCGGAGGTCATCGACGCTCCAATACTGCTCTTTCGCCGGCTGATCGGGCGCAAGCGGCGCCCACCCGGGCCGTTCCAGCGATGGCGCGCCCGTCTGGGCCTGGGCCAAGACAGACGCCTCGGGCCCAACGGAGTAACCAACGAAATACCCCACGACCCCGCAGCCCATCATCATAAAGGGAAGCAGTACTTTCATGGTTGCATCTCCAGATCACAAGATAATCGAGCGCTCTCAGCTAAGAAAAAGGCGGCGCCTCCCCGAGACAATTGAGCGGTCGTGGGCGCATCCACTGAGGGCCGCGCCACTAAGGTCAACGGCCCGCGCGTCTCAAGTCAAACTAACCTACCCTACCTCTTCGTTGGCCCGGCGGAGCAGAGCCCGCATGTAAGTGATGCTATAGGTGTCGGCGATGCGGTGGCCCTGGTCATTTACCAGTTGCGGATAGTGGTCGGGAATGAGCGAGGCTGTACACTTCACCTTCCGGAAGGCCTTCATGACCTGGTACAGGTCCATGTACCCGTCATCCTGAAACGTCTCATGAAAACGCGGCAGGGGCGAGCTGACATTGCGAAAATGGACCGCAAAGATCTTCCCGCGGGCCCCGAAGTCATCGATCATGCCGAAGACGTCCTTGCCCATCTGGGTCCCTCCTTCCGACCAGGTTCCCATGCAGAAGGTCAGTCCCCAATAGGGGCTGTGCCCCGCAACTTCGTCGGCCCGTTTGTATCCGTTATAATCGACGAACATCTTCGCGACCCCGTTCATCATGGCCGATGCCGCGGTCGGTGGATCGTCAGGATGCAGCGCCAGCCGCACATCAGCTTTCTCGGCAACCGGGAGCACAGCTTTAATGAAGTAGGTGTAGTTGGCCCACATATCGTCAGCCGTATAGACCCGGTCGTACCTTTGCTTTTCGACTTCCTTACGGAAGTCGTTCACGTCGTACTCGCGAACCTTGTAGCCGCGCTCCGTCGTGATCTCATTGGTGGTGTAGGTGTTACCGGGGTGGAAATCGATCTTGGTGCAGTAGACCCCCAGGCGGCCGAGGCTTTTGATGAAGGTTTGGAACTTTTCAATGTCCTCGTCGCGTCCGGGCTGGCCCAACTGGATCTTGGTCGATTGATAGAGACCACAGATGCCCTGGTGGATCTTGATGCCGTAGCGCGCGAGCCGGTCGCTTGTGTTCTTGATGAGCTCGAAATCGGCGTCCAGGGGAAACTGGACGTGCACCCAACGAACCCCGATCTGTTGCAGGAACAGGAATTGGTCGTCATCCGCACGAGCGTTGACCACAGTGGCGATTTTCGTGTTCTGCGGGTCATACTCGTCGATACGGGTGGCCCCTCGGGCCACAAAAGGCCCGGTAGATATAGCCTGGGCTGCCGCAGCGGCCAGCGGGAGCTTGAGAAAATCCCGGCGGCCTGGGTCCCCAGAACCACTAGACTGTTTGCTTTTTCTGAGCTTCATTAAGGTTCCTCCACTTCTTCTTACAGGGATCCATTACATTAGCACGCGACATCCGGGATGTCACTCCTTCTTTCCACGAAACAGTGGATCTTGATGCCGTAGCGGTCAAGCCGCTCCAGGGTGCTCTTAATGAGCTCGTAGGGAGCCTTGTCGCCGAACTGGGCGTGCACCCAGCGCAACCCGATCTGCTTGAGGAAAAGCATGTCCTCGTCGGTGGCAGAACCAGCGTCCAGTAAGAAAAAGGCGGCGCCTCCCCGAGACAATTGAGCGGTCGCGGGCGCAACCACTGAGAGCCGCGCCACTAAGGTCAACGGCCCGCGCGTCTCAAGTCAAACTAACCTACCCTACCTCTTCGTTGGCCCGGCGGAGCAGAACCCGCATGTAAGTGATGCTATAGGTGTCGGCGATGCGGTGGCCCTGGTCATTTACCAGTTGCGGATAGTGGTCGGGGATGAGCGAGGCCGTACACTTCACCTTCCGGAAGGCCTTCATGACCTGGTACATGTCCATGTACCCGTCATCCTGAAACGTCTCATGAAAACGCGGCAGCGGCGAGCTGACATTGCGAAAATGGACCGCAAAGATCTTCCCTCGGGCGCCGAAGTCATCGATTATGCCGAAGACGTCCTTGCCCATCTGGGTCCCTCCTTCCGACCAGGTTCCCACGCAGAAGGTTAGGCCCCAGTACGGGCTGAGTCCCGCGACTTGGTCCGCCCGTTTGTATCCGTTATAATCGACGAACATCTTCGCGACCCCGTTCATCATGGCCGATGCCGCAGTCGGTGGATCGTCGGGATGCAGCGCCAGCCGCACATCGGCTTTCTCGGCAACCGGGAGCACAGCCTTAATGAAGTAGGTATAATTGGCCCACATGTCGTCAGCCGTATAGACCCGTTCGTACTTTTGCTTTTCGACTTCCTTACGGAAGTCGTTCACGTCGTACTCGCGAACCTTGTAACCGCGCTCCGTCGTGATCTGCCTGGTCGTGTAGGTGTTACCGGGGTGGAAATCGATCTTGGTGGAGTAGACCCCCAGGCGGCCGAGGATTTTAATGAAGGTTTGGAACTTTTCAATGTCCTCGTCGCGTCCGGGCTGGCCCAACTGGATCTTGAGCGAATGATAGATCGGCTCACAGGTGCCCTGGTGGATCTTGATGCCGTAGCGCGCGAGCCGATCCTGGGTGTTCTTCACGAAATCGAAATCGGCCTCCAGGGGAAACAGGACGTGCACCCAACGAACCCCGATCTGTTGCAGGAACAGGAATTCGTCGTCATTCGAACCAGCGTTTATCTGAGTGGCGATTTTTGTGTTCTGTGGGTCATACTCGTCGATACGGGTGGCCCCTCGGGCCACAAAAGGCCCGGTAGATATAGCTTGAGCTGCCGCAGCGGCCAGCGGGAGCTTCAGAAAATCCCGGCGGTCTGGGCCCCCAAAACCGCGAAACTGTTTGCTTTCCCTGAGCTTCATTAAGATGTCTCCATTTCTCCTGTGCGGATCAATTCAACTATACCCATAATTCCCCTTGTTTACCAATACAGTTTCATGGCGGCCTGCATCTGCCGGGGTGTGTTGGCCTGACTCGTAATCACGCCGAAAGTGCTGTCGTTAAGGTTCAGGTCCGGATTGCCGAATTGTGTGCGGTTGAATAAGTTGAACCCCTCAAACCGGAAGTCGAGGCGCTTGGTCTCGGTCAAGTGGAAGGATTTTGCCAAGCTCACGTTCTCGTTGAACAAGGGCAGCGACCGCAGCTTCGGATTGAAGCGCGTCTCATTGCCGAACAGCGCCACCGGCTGCGTCGGGAAGGCGGCGATGTTCAGGTATTTGTCCTTGTTCGGATCGAACTTGCTGCCCGAGATGGGGGCGCGCCATCCGGTGTAGCTGGTGATCAAGGGCCGGGTCGGGCCGTTGAAAATCGGCAGCGGATTGTTGCGCGTGACCCCCAGCGGGAAGCCGGATCCGTAGGTTTGGATTCCTCCCAGCCGCCAGCCGCCGAACAGCCGGCTGGCGAACCCGCGCGAAAGCCACCGCTTGCCCGGGCCGACCGGAAGCTCATAAACGGTGCTGAACTTGAGCGAGTGCGTCTCGTCGAACGCGCCGATGGATTTTTCCAAGCGCCGGTTGTACTGGTCTTCGGCTTGGTTGCTGGTATAGTAAGTGTCGGAATCGGTCAGTAACTTCGATAGCGTATAGTTCCACTGGAAGGTGAGGCCGCTCGAGAAGCGGCGCGTGGCGCGAATGGAGAGGGCCTGATAAGTGGAGTGGCCGCTATGGTCGCCGTTGCCGCCGCCGATTCCGCCCGTGCCGACCGTAGCGGTGGCGATGCTCTGATATTGCGGATAGGGCCGCAGCGCTTGCGCCACGGTCTGGATGAGCTGCACGGCCGGATTGGTGAAGTTCGGGTAAGGGATCGGAATGCCCGCGGCCTGCGCCAGCGGCGAGGTGATGCTCGCCCGCAGCAGGTTCAGCGCGCCCTGCTGGCCGTACTGCTGGATAAACTGGTTCAAATAGGACGTCGGGGTTTGATTGATGTTGAGAAGGCCGGTCTGCAGGTGCGTGCCCACGGTCGCATCGTAGACACCCTCGATCAGGGTGTTCGCGGTAAGCTGGCGCTGCAGCGAAAACGTCCAGTAGAGATTCTCCGGAGACCGCGTGGCGTCCTGGCCGTTCCAGTAGTCTGTCGAGAGGTTGTTCTGGAACGCCGGGTCCGTGAAGGGTGGCAACCGGTACGGCGGCAGACCGCTGTCGAGCAGGAAGGCGGGTGTGATGTCGTTGTCGGGAGAGGTGAAACGCGGGGAGATCCCGTAGCCCTCATAGTGGCCGCTGCCACTGATGGATGTCACCCGGGAGAACGAGCGTCCGAATGCGACGCGTAGCGTGGTCTTGCCGTCCGGCGAATACGCCGCGCCCACGCGCGGTCCGATGCCGCCGTACCAGCCAGGCACCAGCCGTTTCTTGTTCTGCGTACCCGGACCGCAGCAGGCGAAAATCAGCGCTCCCGGATAGTTGTTCACGCCCGGGTTGGGCGTGGTGGGTGAGAAATCGGTGTACTGGTTGATCAGGCTGAAGGGCGGTAGCGTAAATTCATAGCGCAGGCCCAGATTGATTGTCAGCTTCGAGGAGATGTGCCAATCGTCCTGCGCGTACCAGCCGAAATACTGGTAGTCCTGCGGAGTGTAACGCTGGGAGTCGGTGCCGCCGCTATCGGCCCAGCCCAGCAGAAACGAAGCGAAGGAGCTGCCGCTGGTGAACGAGCTGGATCCGGGAACGCCGGTGCCCATGAAGCTGAAGCCGGCGGCTCCAGAAATGTCCTGCTCTCCGATGCCGGCCGAGCGCTGGCTCTGGAACGCATAGCCGAACTTGAAATTGTGCTTGCCGCGCGTATAGATGAGGTCGTCCTTGATGGCCCACATGGGCTGTTCGGTGCCGTTAAAGGCCGCGCCGCCCCACCCCTGTTCGTCGCTGAACGTAATCAGGGGAAAGTTCAGGTTGCAGTTGACGACGTTCTTCATGCACAGCTTGCTCTTCCAGTTCCCTCCGGTGGTGATGTCGTACCCTTCGTTGGGCGAAGTCGACTCCTTAATGAAATGGTTGCCGCCAATGGAGAACGTATTGAGCAGAGTCGGCGAGATCGTCCAATCATAGGTGAGCCGGTAGACCTCGATGTTGTACACCGCCTCGGCGCCATTCCACAGCGGCACCGGCAGGCCGGGAGAGCCGGAGCCCAATTGCGTGCGGTAACGGTTAATATTGAAAAAAAGCCCAGGCGATGATTATTGTGTATGGTGTGATCGACTTTCACACTGGCCTTGTCATCCGGGCTGACCATGTTGCCGCCGGTGGTGATGTAGTTGTTCTGCACGTAGCCGATCGTGCCCGGCATGCCGCCGCGGTTGGGTGTCACCTGCTCCGCATACGGAATGATCTGGCTGGCCAAGGTGCTGAAGCTCGAAAGCGGAACCTGATTGCCCGGAAACGGTTCCCGGATTTGGCCGCTGCCGGCCGGATTTGCGCCCGTGGTAGCGGGATCGTAGATTGGCAGCAGGTTGCCCTTTGAGTCCACCCACTTGGAGAAATCGCCCTTGTACATTTCCGGAGTCGGCACGCTGAAAATCGATCCGTTCGAGCCGGCGCGCTGGCGGAAGCCTTCGTAGCTCAGGAAGAAAAAGGTGCGGTTCTTGCCGTTGTAGATTTTCGGCAGATACACGGGGCCGCCGAGGGTGGCGCCGAAGTCGTTCTGCTTATAGACGGAGCGGGTCCGCGCGAAGAAGCCGCGTGCGTCCACGTCATCGTTGCGCAAGAAGTCGTAGCCCTCGCCATGCGGGTTGTTGGTTCCGGATTTCGAGGAGAAGGTCATCACGCCGCCGCCGGCCTGTCCATATTCAGCCTTGAATCCGTTCGTGTCGATCGTGAACTCGGTGATTGCCTCGACCGAAGGCGTGTTGTAGGAGGTTTCAACGGCATCGGCCGCACGGTTGGTATTGACCGAGAGGCCGTCAATGGTGGCGCTCCAAGCCGCCGCCTGGCCGCCACCGAGCTGGATCGTCGTGCCCGAGCCGTGCGATTCCGGCGTGAGCGTGGTCAGATCGAAGGGACTGCGCATCGCACCGCTGACAACCAGTGGAAGTTCGTCCACAAGCAGGTTTTGGACCGCGCTGGAAACCTTGGCAGACTCGGTCTGGATTTGCGAAACATCGGACCGTACCTCGATGCTTTCGCTCACCGCGCCGACCTCGAGTACCGCGTCGAGACGCACTGTCGAGGCGACGGCGACGGTAACGCCATTGCGCACGTAGCGCTTAAAGCCCGGCGCGCTAACAGTGACGCCATAAACGCCCGGGGTTACCGACAGGTTGTACTCGCCGGCAGAACTGCTCTGCGCCTTCGTTTCCAGGTTGGTCGACAGTTGAGTAGCCACGACCTGGGCACCAGGAACCACGCTGCCGGTGGAATCGCGGACCTGCCCGGTGATATTGCCGCGCTCGGTTTGGCAGAACGCTGGCGCGACTGCCAGTAATAGGATCAGGCCGTGTCTCACGCTCATTAGGATTCTCTCCTCACCAGCGAATTGTATTCCGACGAGGATTTCCGTCTTGGCCCCGTGGCCAGCGGAAATATTATCCGAAATTTCTATTTTGCCCTTTTCACAGCGTTTACTCTATACCCGTTCCTCTGCACAGTCAACCCTTTTTTCTCAGCGGCTCAGAGGGCATCATGTGAAATGCCACGCTACTCACCATCGTTTCGCTTTGGTTCTGAGTCTGCGCGCGGAAACCCAACGGTCCCTGTTACTTTGCGTGGTTCGAGTACTGATCGATCATGTCGTTCGCGCGCTACGGGGACAACTGCGCCTTACGGGGGCCAAGACGGCTCCCAAAGCGAAAACTGCAGCTGCAACGCGGACGGCAACACGGACCGCAACGAGGACCGCAATGTGAAGGACCGCAACGTGACAGGACCGCAACGTTAAGTGTCGCGCCACTGTGATAAT
>PMYB01000037.1 GCA_003170915.1 Bryobacterales bacterium
GTGCCCGCGCCTTCGCTGCCGAGCGTGATGGGGATATCCGCCTTATAGAGACCCGTGCGGAAATAGACGTCGATAAAGTTCACACCGCTGGCGGCGATGCGCACCAGCGCTTGTTTGGGTCCCGGCGTGGGCTTGGGGACTTCCACCAATTCCATCTTCTCGGGACCACCGGGCGTTTTCACTTGAATGGATTTCATCTTAGAGCCCTCCGGGCATGAACGGTCGCGGCATACAGCAGCAGATAGAGCAAAGTGAACGGAAACAAAAACAGGCGGGCCAGGGTGCGGACGGCTCCGGCGCCCGCCAGGCCGGAGCGGAGCAGCACAAACTGGCGGATGACGCCCAGGTGCGGGCGGTCGAGCCAGAAATAATCGCCGTTCTCATTGACGACAAAAACCTTGGCGGGGATACGAAGGGCCAGCACCCATTTCCACTTGGTCATGACGGGCTCTTCCGAGCAGATGATCCCCAGCAAGGAATAGCGGTTCCGGGCGAGTTCGCGGTAAAGTTTGCGGCGGCCTTTGCGGCCGCGGTAGTCGGCGACGCGGTAGACGCGCGTGGTCTCCGGGTGAAAGCCCCGCGGGAGGCTGGAATAGCACGTGACCAGGTCGATCGGGACATCGCTGCCCCAGGTTTGGCGCAGACTGGGGATGAGCCCTTCCAGAAGCCCGCGCGATCCGCTTTCGACTAGAAGAATGGCGTTGACGGGAAGCTGTCGGCCGGTGAAGAAGTAGCGCACTAACAGGCCACTTCCGTCTGCCGTGAAAATACGGCGATCAGTTGCAGCCGGTCTTCTTTCACCCGGTAAGGAATGACGCACGGCGTGCCGGAAACCACCAGTTCCCGGGTCCCGATCGCACGGCCCGAACGTCCGATGTGCGGGTACCCGGCGAGCCGATCGACGCTTTCCAGGATGCGCGCGGCAACCTGCCGCTCGGCCCGCGGATGGTCCTTGGCGATGTAACTTCGGATTTCCACCAGGTGCTGAAGAGCGCGGCGCGACCAAACGGTTCTCATCGCGGCGCTTTGCCTTCACCGGGCTTGCCCCAGGAGCGAAGCCAGGTGGAGACCCTTTCATGACTCACAGCTTGTCCGGCATCCAGTTCCTTTAATCCCTGCCGGATCTCCCCAAGCTCCCGCTCCTCGGCCTGAACGAATGCGGCGATGGCTTCAGCCGCAAGAAAGGACTTCGACCGTCGGGAGTGTTTGGCCAGCGCTTCCAGACGCTTCTTGACGGTGGCATCCAGGCGCACGGAAAGGATTTCTGTCATCGGTTGTATACAGGCTAACACAGGCCGCCGCCGATGGGCGCGGAAACGCGGGTTGTTAAGATAGAGCCATGCCGGGGCTCGAGAAACTTCTCACCGAACAGCAGAATCCGGCCTCGGCGGGGATTGACACGCTGCCGGCCGAAGAGGTGTTGCGCATCGTCAACGCCGAGGACCACAAGGTGGCGGACGCGGTGGGGCGCGAGATTCCAGCCATCGCGCGCGCCGTGGATGCCGTTGTCGAGGCGTTCCAGCGCGGCGGGCGGCTGTTCTACATCGGCGCGGGGACCAGCGGGCGGCTGGGCGTGCTCGACGCTTCGGAATGCCCGCCCACGTTCAGCGTGCCGCCGGAGATGGTGCAGGGAATCATCGCTGGCGGCCCGGCGGCCCTGAGCCGCGCGACTGAAACCACCGAGGACGACCCGGCCATCGGCGCGCGCGATCTTACGGAGCGCGGATTCACGGCGCGCGATGTGCTGGTGGGGATCGCCGCCAGCGGGCGGACGCCGTACGTGCTGGGAGCCGTTGCGGAAGCCAAGCGTCTGGGCGCCGTCACCGTGGGAATCAGTTGCACACCCGATTCGGAGCTGGCGCGCGCGGCGGCGATTGCCATCACGCCGCTGGTGGGACCGGAGGTGATCGCCGGCTCTACCCGCATGAAGGCGGGGACGGCCCAAAAACTGGTCCTCAATATGCTCACTACGGGAGCGTTCATCCGGTTGGGATACGTTTACGGCAACCTGATGGTCAACGTCCAGCCGAAGAACGCGAAACTGGCGGACCGCGCCCGCCGCATTGTCGCGCAGGCGGCCGGCGTTACCTACGAGCGCGCGGGCGAACTGCTGGAGGCGGCCGGGAACAGCGTGCGCGTGGCCATTCTCATGGGCAAGACCGGCGCCGCGCGCGTTGAGGCCGAGCGGAGACTGGCCGCGGCCGGCGGAAGTGTTTCGAGGGTTCTAAATGGATAAGTTCACGATTACCGGCGGAACTCCCCTCAAAGGGGAGATCCCCACTGGCGGGTCGAAGAATTCGGCGCTGCCCGCGCTGGCCGCGGCGCTGCTGACCGAAGAGCCGGTGATTCTGAAGCGCATTCCGCGCGTGCGGGATATCCGGACTATCGAGCGGCTGCTGGTGGATATCGGGTCGAAGGTGGAGGCGCAGGGCGAGACCGTGCGGCTCCATACCCCCAAAATCGTTTGTTCCGAAGCGCCGTACGAATTGGTGAAGACCATGCGCGCCTCGAGCCTGGTGCTGGGCCCGCTGGTGGCCCGCTGCGGGCGCGCGCGCGTTTCNNCGGCCCATCAACCTGCACATTTTCGGGCTGGAACAGCTTGGCGCGCGCATCAACCAGGCTCACGGCTACATCGAAGCCGCCGCCCCGGAAGGTCTTCATGGCGCGATGGTCCACTTCGACCGGATCACCGTCACGGGCACCGAGGACCTCATGATGGCGGCCGTGCTGGCCAAGGGCGAGACCATGCTGCGCAACGCGGCGCGTGAGCCGGAGGTGGCCGACCTGGCCGGGTTGCTCGGCAAGATGGGGGCCAAGATCGAAGGCGCGGGCACTTCCACCATCCGGATTCAGGGCGTCGAGCGACTGCACGGCGCCGAGCACACCATCATTCCGGACCGCATCGAGACGGGAACGTTTCTGATTGCCGGGGCCATCTCCGGCGGCGACGTTGCCGTGACGGGCTGCAACCCGGAGCACCTGGGCGCGCTCGTCGCCAAGCTGCAACAGGCCGGGGCGGAGGTGACACAGCCGGATGCCACCACGCTGCGGGTCCGGGGCGGCGGCAGGCTGCGCTCGGTGGACATGACCACCGAAGAGTATCCCGGTTTCGCAACCGATCTTCAGGCGCAGTACATGGCGCTGATGACGCAGGCCGAGGGAATCGCCATTATCATCGAGACGATTTTCGAGAACCGCTTCATGCACGCCCAGGAGTTGGCGCGCATGGGGGCCAACATCCGGCTGGAGGGCAAGCAAGCCATCGTGGCCGGGCCGCGCGAGTTGACCGGCGCCGGCGTGATCGCATCGGACCTGCGGGCCAGCGCCTCGCTGGTGCTGGCGGCGCTGGTGGCCAGGGGCGAGACCGTGATCGACCGCGTGTATCACATCGACCGCGGCTATGAGAGAATCGAAACGAAACTCGCGGCCCTGGGCGCCAGAATTCTGCGGGTGGAATAAGGGGGACGATCAAACCATGACGCATGCTCCGGGATTCCTGAAACTGGTGGATGACGCCAAGTCTCGCGTCAGGCAAATCGATATCGAAGGCTATAAGAAGATGGTTGCCGCCAAAGAGCCGCACGTGCTGGTGGACACGCGCGAAGACCGCGAGTGGGCCGACGGCCACGTGGCGGGCGCGGTGCACCTGAGCAAGGGGATCATCGAGCGCGATATCGAAACCGGCTATCCGGACAAGACCACCGGGTTGGTGCTGTATTGCGGCGGCGGCTTCCGCTCGGCGCTGGCGGCCGACAATCTTCAGAGGATGGGCTATACCAACGCCATTTCGCTCGACGGCGGCTGGCGGGCGCTGAAGGAATCGGGGCTGCCGCTGGAGAAGTAGGGCGTAGACGAATGGCCCCTCCCTTGCTCGCTAACCAGGGAGGTCAAATTCGTCAAGCTATGGCTATCAAGTGTTTGGCGCTGCCGCGAGGGACCTTGCCGCGGCGCAGCGACACGGCCTTGGTGGCGTTTGTCGCCGCTGCATTGTTCCTGGTGGCCGGGCCGGTCACCGCTTCGGTCCCACCTCCGTTCTCCACATTCTTGCAGGAGAACGTAACGCTGCAAGGAATCGGCCACGACGCAGCGGGGGACATCTTCGTCTTGGGAGGCGTCAACGATAGCCCCATTCCGGGCCACGGGTCGGACTTGGTGGTTGCGCGGCTCGACGCTAGCGCCACAAAGGTGGTCTACTTCGTCTATTTGGGCGGTTCGGGCGACGACCAAGGCCGGGCACTGGCCGTCGACCAGCAAGGCAACGCCTACATCACGGGCTATACCGAGTCGAGCGATTTTCCCGTCACTTCCGGGTTTAGCGGGCCGGTGCCATCCGGCAGTGTATATCCGTTCCTGATCAAGCTAAACCCCAACGGCTCGGTTGCATACGCCACCTTGTTTGCCGGCGCTCTCGCGGCGACGCCATCGGCAATTGCGGTGGATAACGGAGGCAACATTTTCATCAGCGGAACGGCTGTGCAGGGCTATCCTCCCACACCGGGCGCGTTCTCGTCGGGGATGACAGGCACGAACCTGCCGTTCATAGCCAAGCTCGACCCTTCCGGGACGAAGACGCTGTTTGCTGTTTCCGGCGTGGGCGGGAGCCAGATCGCGCTCGGGCCGCAGGGCGACATATGGGTTTCGGGAAACATCGCTTACCTGGCGTATCCCACGACACCCGGCGCATACCAGACCACATTTACGCCGTCCTTCTCCTGCGGAAGCATGCCTGGGGCCATGTGCTCCCCGGCGAGCCAGCAGTACATCACGCGGCTCAGCGCGGACGGCACGAAGCTGATCTATTCCACCTACCTCACCGGAGCGAGCGGGTCCACCAACTTGGGGCTGGCGGTGGATAGCGCCGGCAATGCTTATGTGACGGGAACCACCACGTCGCAGGACTATCCCTTCACCACCGCACCCAGCGCCAGCGACCGTCCGGGCCTGTTTCTGACGAAACTCGACGTTACCGGCTCGAAGGTACTTTGGTCGGTCATGCAGGGCGGCAATCTTCTGGCGCTCGATGCCGGCGGCAACCCGGTGGTGGGCGGCAGCTCCGGCCCGCTCTACACTCCGTCCGGCACCGCCTATCCGCCTCCTCCGCCCACCGGCAATACTCCCGCGCAATGCCTTCCCAACCGAACCACCGTGCAAAGCGTCGCACATGTTCAGGGTTTCCGCGCGCAGGATGGAAGCACGGCCGCAACCCAGCTTCTGAGCGCCACCGAGGCATACGCCTACGCTATGGCAGTGGAGCCGGACGGCCGCATCCTGCTGGGAGGCCGCACCGAACTTCCGGATGTTCCACTGTCGCCCGGCGTCGTGTTCAGCGAAGCGGTAACGCAGCGGACCGTTCCCGGCGCGTTCCTCGCCGCATTCGATCTCTCGCAGCCAGCCAGTGGTCCGCAACTCGGCTGCGTCACCGACGCCGTCACGCTAGCGCCGATCGGCCCAGCCGCACCCGGCCAACTTCTGTCGCTGTTCGGCGCCGGGCTGGGTCCGCAGACGGGAATATCGGGGTTCGCCGCCGGCCAGACTTCCCTGCCCACGTCGCTGGCCAACGTTCAGGTGACGTTCGACGGCCTGCCGGCGCCGCTGCTGTACGTCTCGTCGGGCCAGATCAATGTACAGGTGCCTTTCGAGGTAGCGCAGAACGCTTCGACGGTGATGACCGTTTCGATCGGCCCGGATTCCGTGACGCGGATCTTTGCCGTCGTCCGAAGCAGCCCGTCCGTATTTCTCGATATGAGTGTTTCGGTGGCGGGCTGCGACCCGAGTTACACCGGCGATGTGGTTTTCGCGGCAGTGGCGCTGAACAGCGATGGCTCGCGGAACTCATGCGCCAATCCGGCCAAGCCGGGCACATCGGTGACGATCTTTTTGAACGGCGTGGCGGCCAAGCTGGGCAGCTCTTTCGCGGCGACCGGCAGCATCACCGGCCTAAGCCAGGACCCGTTTGGCAGCCAGGTGGATGTGCGGAGTGACCTGGTCTCGCTGGCTGCGGGGCGGCTGTTTCCGGCGCCCGGCATGATTGCCGGAATCAGCCAGCTTAGCGTCCAACTCCCTGAGATCGGCGAGCCGGGCTTACAATTGGTCAGCCTGGGAGTGGCTATCGACGGTATCCGCGCCTTCCCCTTGGCGGTGTACAACGGCACACTATACCAGACGGCAGTGTTGGTTTGGGTGAAGCAGTAACCTCACGCCAGTGGTTCCTTCCCGATGACGTCGGTGTCGACTACCACAAGGGTCGTGCGGCGGGACCTGCCCTCTTGTGACCGCGCCACTCATGGAGTGCCACGAGAAAACTCTCGATGGACTCCTCTTCCGGCCAGAAGTCGCCGTGCAGGACGGACAGGTCGGCGATCGGACCCTTTCCCTGTTGGGCGATTATCTCGTCCAGAGTGGGGTCGGCGTCGAAGTTGTAGCAAGGCATCTGACGCAGTCGCTACCAGGCGAGAGTCTTGAACGCCAGTACCACCCAAGGCACGTAAGTAGCAGATGTGGCTCTCAAGCGCGCGGTGAGATCGGGGTCGTTTCGGAGGTGCGCGACGACCACGTTCGTGTCCAGCAGGACACTACCAGCCGTGTTCATCGATGTTCTCGCAGCCTTCTTCGATAACCCGCTCCAACTCGTCGGCCTCTTCCGCCGAGAGTGCGCCGGCCGTGCGAGTGAAAATGGCCTGGCTCTCTTCCTCGCTGATCCGCTTGAGGCGGTGGACCAGATCGGCAGCCACTTCCAGCCTTGCTGGCGGCAGCGCCTTGAGGTCCTCGAAGATGCTATCGAGAGGGCTCACAACAGTTGCTCTTTCTCGATGATTCCGTCGTCGTAGGTAGCCTTCACGCGCCAGCCGGGTGGCACCACGAGAAAATCGTTCTCATCCCAGTCGCCGGCCACCAGCCGTTCGAACAGGCGCAAATCGCCTCGGATGGTTTCGAACTGCCATCCGCGGCGGGCGGCTTCTTCCCGCGCCTGCCGCTCGAAACTGCCGTCCGGCTCCAGCCCGGTGGCGATGTATGCCAGTTGCCGGTAGTTCCGCTGGTATCCATTGAACTGCTCGAACAGGTAGCGGCCGTTGTCTTCGCCATAGCGCGCGATGAGCTCCTCGAGCGTGTAGCCCGCGCCGGTCTTGTCCCGTACCACGCGCAGCGTCGCCTGGTCCAGGTCCTGGCCGCGCTCCAGCCAGCCAGTCGAGCGAAAATAGACGCCCGGGTTGTTCTCGAAATAACTCCGGTACCGCTCGCGGCCGCCCATTAGGAGCGCGATGCAATCGTGAGCGCGGGGGATCACCAGGGGCACAGTGCGACTCACCAGTCCGGCAACGCCATTGCCGCACAGGGCGTAGCCCAGGAGCACCGCTTCGTACTGGGTGGGATCCACGCGGTCGGCGGCCTCCTGAAGCCGGGCGCGCATGGCCGGGCCGCCCAGGTCGTGGAGACCCTTGGGCAGAAACTCGAAGTCCACCTGGTGCGGCGAGCGGGCCACCGCGGCACACATCTCGCGGTACAGCACCTCACAGGAAATCAGCTTCAGCCGCACAGATCCGCCGGGTCAGGCAGGCTTGCCAGGCGCCACCAGCTTGCGAGCCAGGGCCACGGCAACCGCGGCATTCTCGCCGTAGCCGTCGGCCCCGATCTCATCGGCGTAACGCTGCGTTACGGGAGCGCCTCCCACCATGATCTTCGCCTGCCCGCGCAAGCCGGCGGCGGAAAGCGCTGCAATCGTGGTCTTCATGGAGGACATGGTGACGGTGAGCAGCGCCGACAGGCACACCAGGTTGGCACGGTTGGCGCGGACGGCGTCCACGAACTTCTCCGGCGCAACATCGGCGCCCAGGTCGGTGATCTCGAACCCGCCGCCCTCCAGCATGGAAGCGACGATGTTCTTCCCGATATCGTGGAGGTCGCCCTTCACCGTGCCGATGACCACTCGCCCGGCGGGCTCGGCGCCGCTCGAAGCCAGATGCGGCCGGATCAGTGCCAGGGCGGCTTTCATGGCGCGGGCCGCGAGCAGGAGCTCCGGCACGAAGTAGTCTTCGCATTCGAAGCGGCGGCCTACTTCATCCATGGCGGGCACCATGTGGCCTTGCACCAACTCGAGCGCGGCGGCGCCGCCCTCCAGCGCTTTGCGCGCAGCCTCCGCCGCCGCGGGGGCGTTGCCGTTCAGAATCGCATCGTACAGGTCGGACATGCTGCATCACTCCTTCGAGCGCGCGGGTAGTTCCGCATGGAGCCTGGCTCCTACCCTTCGACCTTGCCGGCCACAATGATGGCGAACGGCAGATTGCCGATTTTCACGTTGAGCACCCAATCGTGGTCGCCTTCCTTGGTGACCGCCGGCAATGTCGAGCCTGAAGGCGTCTCAATGGAGAGCACTGCCGGGTGCGGTGTACCAGACGCTTTGTCGCTCATCTGCACCAAAGCGTCGAAGGCCGGCGTGGCATTGGGGTCGGCATCACCGGCGATGGGCGTAAGCAGCACGAAGTCGCGCTGCGGAGCGACACCCTGGTGAGAACCGTCCACGGGGTAGTTGCTGTAGCGAAGTGTATAGACGCCAGGCTGGATGGTCTGGCCCCGGCGGTCCGCGCCGGTTGCCGGAAAACGAAGGATGCCGACCAGAGTGCCCTGCGCAATCGGGAAAGCGATGGCGTTATCGGCGGGCTTGGCGCCGGCCGGTATGGACTTGCGGAACCAGATTTCGCACCAAGGGCCGCTGGGGCCGGTAATACGGTATCCCCCGGTCTCGATCAGAGCCGCATACGCGGCCGGCAGACCAGGAGCTGGCGTGGCAATGGGCTCCAGTTTATAGTCTTGGGCGAGGACCATCGACGCCGCGAGAAGGGCGCCACCGAGCATTAGAAAACAGCGCTTGATCATGGCCAATCCGGAGGGCAGAGCCTTGGAGCGGGAGACGGGATTCGAACCCGCGACATCGACCTTGGCAAGGTCGCACTCTACCAACTGAGTTACTCCCGCCCGCCAGAAACTTCCATTGTCCTTCAGAAACATTAGAACTGTCAAACGTTGCGGG
>PMYB01000207.1:0-195 GCA_003170915.1 Bryobacterales bacterium
GTGTCAATCCGTGTTTATCCGTGTGCTAAGAATGAAAGCGCTTTACACCTTCTGCGCGGCGGCGTGCTTGCCGGCGAGGAGGCCCCCGACGACGCACCGGGCGATGCCGTGCTCGCCGAATCCACCGGCGGACTCGCCCGCGCAGTAGAGGCCCGGTATCACCTTGCCCCTGAGGTCCTGCACCTGGAAGTTCGC
>PMYB01000207.1:289-5385 GCA_003170915.1 Bryobacterales bacterium
GCCCGCGTCCACAAAAGAGTTGTAGCGGGCAACCGTCTCCTGGAGCGCCTGGGCAGGCATCGGGTTCTTTTGATACTTGTTCTTGATGGCGGCGGCCAACCCGGCAATCGTGTCCGCGGAAAAGAAGAAGCCGGCCTCCCGATCCACATAGGGTGGGGCGACGGTCAATTTCTCGCGCTGCACCGCCGCGGCGTCGAAGATGCACCAAATCGGCCCGCCGCCGGGGCCGGTGCCGCCATTCAGGCCCATGGCGGCCGGAAGGTAGCCCATGGGATCCCACTTGTTATTGGCCGCGTTGCGCCAATCGTTCTGCTTGTAATTTGGGCCGGTCTCGAGGGTAGCGGCGGCGTTGCCGAACGCGCCCTTCGTCTCGTCATAAAACCTCATACCGACCTGGTTGACGCAGATCACGTTCTGATAATCCCGGATCTGCAGGCCGATGGCGCGGACCAGGTGGAAATACTTGCTGCCCGGTTGCCACTGGGGAGTAATGGCGGGGTATCCGTGCTGGCACCCGACATACCCTGGCTTCGAGATATGGGAGCCGAATTCCGCGGTCTGGTTGGCGGTGCCCCAAAGCGATGCCCCCACCTCCATGGCGGCGATTTCTCCGCTGGCATCCTGGCTGGTATAGGGCTCGCCCGCGTTGCTGCAGTATTCCTCGGTGAGGCGAGGATCGAATATGCGGCGGAACTCCACGTTGCTGGTAGAGCCGCCTGTGGCGATGATGACGCCTCTCCGGCCGCGGATATTGAGCTTGGCGCCGCCTTTGACCTCCACCGTGATTCCGGTCACCCGGCCCGTGTTGTTATTCTCCCGGATAATGCTGGTCATCCTGTGGTTCAGAAGGATTTGCACGCCCGCTTTCCGCGCGGCTGCCTCCAGCGGGCGCACGATGCCGATGCCCCCGGAAGTGGTTTTCCCGACTTCGAGGGGCACGGCTACGCCGGTCTGAATCCGCGGGTATTCCAGGATGGCCGCGTGCATGGCCCTGGGAGCCGACTTGCCCGCCTGGGTCATGCCCCCACGGTCGGGTTCCGGTTTCGTCCATTTAAGTCCATGGGCCACCAGAAAGTCGTAGGCGAAAACGTTGTTGTCGGCGAAAGCGCGAACGAGGTCGCGGTCGTTGAAGCGGTACTCGGCGGCCCCGTTGCCCCCCACCGAGGACCAGTCGCAGAGATCCTTGAAAAGGATATCGGGCGAATCCACGATTCCGGCCGCTTTCTGGGCCGCGGTGCCGCCGCCCAGCGGGATGTTGCCGGTGCAGACGGCGGCGTGGCCGCCGATGTCGTCGATGGCCTCGACCAGGATTACCGTCGCGCCGTTCTCCTTGGCAATAATGGCGGCGGGCAGCCCGGCAGCGCCGGATCCGACCACCACAACGTCGGCTTCATGATCCCACTTGCGCCCAGCCTGGGCGGCCTGGGCAGCGGGCGCCACACCGGCCAGCGCCGCGCCCTTCAGGAATGCTCTACGATCAATGTTCTTCTTCGGCATTGACTCTCCTATGATGTATTGTCTACCGCGAGGTTCGATTTGAACCTCGTCCGGGTCAGCCTCCAGTGGAGAACAATCCGGAATTTCCATTTTGAATCTTCAGCTCCAGTTGAGTATAAACCAAACCGTCATCCCTTGGTCTTGCGAGTCCCAGTCTTTCCTCCGGGAGCCGTCTTCGCCCCCGCAAGGCGGGGTTGTCGCCCCGCCGAAAAACCCAGAACCGGGAAGCTGCTTCTTTTCAGCGATTCTCATAAACACCTCTCCGGCCCCCACGTCCTGGTCCGCCCGATTTCGCTGGTGTCATCGCCCTTCCGCTACCCGGTAGCCACCTTCAGCGCACCGATCCGCCGTACCACGCTCCCAAACAGTCGCCCGGTCAGATGGCTCTCGGCCAGCAGCAGCCAGTAGTACCGCGCGTGCTTGATCAAACGACCGCCGGTTTTCACCAGCCTTTGCTGCAAGCTGGTCGGCGACCAGTTCTCGATCTTCCTCGGCAACACCAGCCGCCGCCAGAGGTTCCCCAGGTTGTACGCGATGAGGCTCAACCACAGCCGTACCTCGTTGGACCGGAACCGATGGCAACTGAGCCGCGTCATCTTCACCGCCTGTTTGCCCTCTTTGATCCACTGCTCTGCCGTTCCGCGCTTGTTGTAGAACCGCACCACCGCCCGGCTGTCCGTCTCCAGAGAGATCACCGAAGCCCAGACGTTCATCCAGCTCGCGTACCAGGATCAGGCCACCGTCGGAGGTGACTCGTGATCCCTGGAAATCGACCTTCAACAAGGCGTTGAACGATAGCTGAAAGGGTCTATTTTGTTTTTCACCCATTGGGTGTTGACCTCCAGAGCGTCTTCATCACGTTGAAACCCGCATGAATAAAGGCGTCGGAGGCCATCAAGCGGTTATCGGCAACTGCTCAAAACGGAAATACAGGATTATAGCTCACACGGTGTGGCGCCCGCCGGCGCGGCGGCGGTTAACCTACGCGGGCCTTGCGGACGACGGGCGCCGTCTCCGACCGGGCCGGTTTCCGCCCATTCTGCACAAGCCGGCGGGCGTGGTCGCTCACGCAGACCAGGAACATCGGCTGGCGCGCGTTCTTCAGGATGTCGATCACGCGCTCCTGGCGGTCCTCCAGGAAGATGGACTTGCCGTCGGTGAGCAGGTGCAGGCTGGAGTCCCCCGCAAGCACGTCGCTCAGGCGGCGATCCATGTCCTTATGGAGGTAGCGCAGCACCCGGCGCAGTTTCTGGAGCGAGAAGCCCTTGCGGCGCAATTCCGCAATGACGGTCACCTCCAGAACCTCTGTCGGAGTGTACATGCGCCGGTGTCCCTCATGACGGGGCGAGACGACGTGCTTCTCATCCCACCACTGCAACTGCCTCAGGGTCACTTTGGCAACTTTGGCAACTTCGCTGCTGGCGTACGATCCAGGCGCGGGGGGCGCTTCACTGCGACTTTTCTTCATGGGCTTGAGCACGGCGTCGCGCTTCTCGGACGAAAAATGGCGACTCTCAGATTGTACTCGACCTGAGAGAAGAGTCAATAGCCCGTCGCCGGGAGTGCCGCCAATCCGTGATTTCCTCGGTCGAATTCACACACGATCTGCCCGCCTTGAGCGGACGAAAGCAGGAGCGTTGCGGACCCGCTCGGTTGTGTACTGACAGGTGGCCGGGACGCCCAGACGAAATTCCAGCTATTAGGAGCAGAGAACATGACTGATCTTACGGTATCCCGCCGGCTATTCTTGTCGTCCGCGGCCGCTGCCCCGGCCTTGGCAGTTTCGGACCGCATCGCGGAGTTCCTTCCGCCGCCCGATCGCATACGGATCTTGACGGCGGTGGCCCAGTCGGTGGTCCCGGCCCCGCAATATAACGCGGCCGAGATAAAGCAGATTACGTCCCAAGGGAAGAACGTCGAACTGATCTTGCCGAAGTCCGCGGACGAGATGAACAAGGCGCTGGCCGAGGTCGACGGCATGACCGCGGGGATCGTTGGAATGGGTGGGATTGGGCAGTTTACAGCCTCCAAGCTTCACGCCGCCTTCAATATGAAAATCCTGGCCACCGACGCCCAACCCATGCCCAAACCCTTCTTCGTGGACACGCTACGGGAGCCGGGCTGGTTCATGGAAATGGTCCCGCAAGTGGACATCCTGGTGGGCGCCGCGCCGGCCACCAGCCCACTTTTTGACTCCCCGAACCTGGTCCTGACTTGCCACACCGGCGGGTTCGCGCCGCAGCGCCGAATCCGTCTGATGGGACTGCTGGCCGACAACGTCCGGCGTTACTCGAACGGGCTGCCGCTGTTGAACGTGGTGGACAAGGTGAGAGGCTACTGATCTCAGGCTGCCAGTACCACCCGCAGGTCTTTCACGGCTTTGGTGAAGCTTGCCAGCGGGTCCGCGAGCGGGTGGTACTCCATGCCGATGTAGCCGGTGTACCCGGTCTTCTGGATCGCTCTGTAGACGTTGGGGAAGTTGATCTCACCCGTGCCCGGATCGTTGCGGCCGGGGTTGTCGGCCACGTGGAAAACCGACACGAAGGGCGCGGCTTCCGTCAGCGTGCGGATGATATTGCCTCTCATCACCTGCTCGTGATAAATGTCGAACAGCAGTCGCACGTGCGGAAGGTTGATTTCCTTGACCAGTTTCAGCCCATCCACGCAATTCGTCAGGAAGCAGCCTGGGTGATCGACCAGTGAGTTCAGCGGCTCAATCAGCAGCGTGAGCTTGGCGGCGGCCACCAGGTCGGCGGCCCGTTTGATGCCCTCGGTCAGGCTGGCGTACTGCTGTTCGACCGGTATCCCCGCCGCCGAGAGGCCGCTGGTCACGCTGATATTCTGGATATCGAGTTTCTGCGCGTAGACGATGGCCTTGCGCACGTCCCCGAGGAAAGGCTCGCGGTGCGCGGGATCGACTATCGACACCGGCCGCTTCTTCCAATCTTGTTGGGCCAGCACCGTGTCCACACCCATCCGGTTGGACCGGCAAAGCTTCTTGACGAGTTCGATGTCGGCATCCGTCCAGAGGGCGTACTGCGTCAGCGACTCCACCGACTGAAAGCCGGCCTTGGCCGCGAGATCGAACTCCTCCTCGATGCTGCCCTTGAGCATCTCCAGCATCAAGGTAACCTTGTTCCCGGCCTTGGCGGGCGAGGAAGGCTGAGTCTGGGCCGACAGGCCAGTGGCCAGGAGCCCGGCAGATTGCATGAATGTTCGTCGATCCATAATGAATTCCCTATCCTAGCTATGTGGGGCGGACGCCCACCTCCGCGGCCGGCCCCCTGGCCGGCCTGGTCTTCCAATCGCTTCCGAAGCCGACCAGGGGGTCGGGTGGCGGGCCAGGGGGCCCGCCCCACTACATCGGCAGCCTGCTACGCGTACTGGGAGAGATCTTCCTCCACCGGGGGCCGTCGTCGCCAGCCCAGGTTCGGGGGCAGGTCCTCCATCGGGCCGCGCCACTGCAGCATCCGGTCCACGTCGGCGTGGAGCAGATACTTCCGCTTCACATCGGCGATCTTGGCGCCAACCACGTCGATCTTGGCCAGATCGTACTGGCCCAGGCCGCCCTGGTAGGCGTAGTTGAGATAGCCGGGCCA
>PMYB01000196.1:0-9224 GCA_003170915.1 Bryobacterales bacterium
ACTTCGCGCATCTCCTGTTTTAACGCAGGATTCTCAGGGGCTCCAAATGGATGCCCTTCTGGCTACCTCATTCGCGCCTCAGCCCCGGCGCATAATCTAGGTTCCATATCAGCAATGTATTTAGCAAACCCTGGCGGTAGCCCTTGGGTGATAGTCGTCCCAACTTGTTTGGGGGGCTGTGGAGGAGTCCCACTTGTACCCATTACAAGCACTCCATCGAACACCGATTCATGTAGTGGTACTCCAAATACGTTACTCCAACCCGCTTGCAGGAATATGAAATTTAGTTGCTCAGCGAGGTCCCTTGGTTCACTTTCGTCTAAAAATTCAATTCGTGCCGAGAAGTCGGTTGCGCTTTTTAGTGCTTCGGCTATGAATAGTTGGTATAGGCATTCACGCGGGAGCAAACTAACAGCCAACTGTAGCCGTTTCTTTTTCTCGGATTCCAGTCTTTCGGCGGACTCAGTATTGGACTTACGGAGTTCTTCGGTGGCGAGAGCTAAGCGTTCCTGTTCCTTTCGAGCATCCGCGGCTTCTACCTCCAGCTTAGCCGCACGCTCCTTCGCATCCCCGGCTGCCCGGTTTGCCTCACCTGCGCTCTTATTGGCAATCCCTGCGCGCTCATCGGCCTTCGATGCAGTTTCTTTTGCTCTTTGGATTTCCTCATCTTTGGCCTTGAGATCTATAGTTAACTGTCGATCCTTTTCTGCAATCAATTGCGCCTGTGCAGACGACAGGCGTCCATTAACGCTCCGGCTTACAAGCTGCACGACCACGGTAGCGGCGATCAGAGCCGCCGTCCCGGCTACCAACCAAAAGTACCAACGATCCCAAAGATCCCTACGGACCTCTAAGTGCGCAATTTGGGACTTTAAAGATGATATTAACGGCTTATCTCCTTCTGGTTGGGTAGTGGTTGGCGTCGTTTGTTCAGCACTCATAATCATTGTCATCGCGGCGTATAAAAGAACAAGGATGAGATGACTATACTTGCGCATCACGTTGATTTCGGTTTCCGCCCCGGCCCGTGGCGACCTCTTTTCCGGTCTGATAGTTTAGCACGCTTTACGCCGCCTTTTCTTCTTCCCGCTCATACGCTTCCCATAGTCGGTAGCGCATTAAAAAGCCCACACCCGGAAACGCCGGCCCAAAAACGAATGCGCAAAAAATGTCAGCCCCTTATATCCTCTCAAAAACTACACCGCCGGCGGGTGAGCCGGGGGCCGGGGGCCGGGCGGCGCCAGCCGCTTAGATCTCTTGCAGGAGGACCGCCCGGGCCAGTTTCGGGCTGATCCCCCGCGACTGCCGCTCGCCGTGCAACCGAACCATGGTCGGGCCCTCGAACGGCGCGTGTTCCAGGACGGTCAGCCGGCGATTCGGAACCAGACCGATACGTTGCAGATATCGAAGCATCTCCGGGTCCCGATCGGAGACACTGCTCACCACCGCTGTCTGGCCAGCCGGCGCTTCACTCAGCCGAACCGTTTTGCGTTTCGGCAGCGTTCCGTGCTTACTGGGTATGCGATCCCCGTGCGGGTCGAATTCAGGATTCCCCAATTTCCGGGCGATTCGCTCTTCGAGCTTCCCGGAGATGAAGTGCTCCAACCGCTCGGCTTCCTCATGGACCTCATCCCAGGAATAGCCGAGCACTTCACATAGGAAGAGTTCCACCAGGCGATGCCGGCGAACGATCCTCAGTGCGCGGCGCCGGCCCTCGTTCGTCAGGCGGGCCCCATGGTGCTTCTGGTACGTGACACAGGGCCGGTTGCCGGTGGACAGTTTCCGAAGCATTCCCGTCACGGAAGGCGCCGAGACGCCGAGACGTTGCGCAATTCGATTGCTCGTGGCCGGCCCTCCCGTGGGCCCACTGAGTTCGAGAATGGCCTTCAGGTAGTCGTCGACCGATTCCGATCCAGAATTCGGCACTCCTAAATTATGGACGCCGGGACACGCGAAATGCAACCACCTGGAGGAAGTCGCGGAGGGGGGAAACCTTGCGATTCAGTGTGGTCCGCGGTATCATACAAATTTAGGCATTCCTAAATGTTTGCCATGAAACTATCATGCACGGCACGGCTTGCCCCGATCCTGGCGATGCTCGCCGGAAGCGGCGCGCTGTGGGGGCAAAGCGAGACCACCAGTGCGATTACGGGCCAAGTCTTGGATCAGAGCGGCGGCGCTGTCGCCGGAGCCACCGTGACGGTCACGCATGGCGAGACCGGCCTCAGACGGCAGGTTCACACCGACGAGTCGGGACGCTTTAGTTTTCCAGAGTTACGGCCGGGGCCGTATTCCGTCCGGATCCAGGCTCCTGGATTCGACGATCAGGTGAACCCGTCCGTGGCCGCCGGGTTGGGGGAAACCCGCAGCCTCAACTTCACGATGAAGATCTCCGAAGCGCAGGCGGACATGACCGTGATGAGCGAAGCCCCGCTGATCAACGTCGAGAACCCGAATACCACGACTACGCTCACCGGGAAGGCGATCCAGGACCTGCCGAACCCGGGTGGCGATATGACGTATCCGGCCCAGTTCGCGCCCGGCGCATTGATTAACACGGCTGGCTCGTCCAACGATTTCGTGGGCGGCCAGAACGGGTACGGCAACGTGCAGTTCAACGGTCTGCCGGCTCTATCGAACGCCTACATCGTCGACGGCCTGGAAACCAACGATCCGCTGACGAATCTCAATAGCGGCCTGGCGACCAACCTGGTGCTGGGCCTGAATTCGATCGAAGAGGTGACGGTCAACACGACTTCGTACGCCGTCGATCAGGGCCGATATGGAGCCTCTCAGATCAACTACATCACGAAGAGCGGGACCAACACTTTGCACGGCAATCTGTACGAACTGTGGAACGGGTCGCGGCTGAATGCAGCCAACTTTTTTACGAACGCCACGCCCGGCAACCGGAGACCGCGTTCGACGGTGAATCACTTTGGCGGGAGTCTGGGCGGGCCGATCCGCCACGACAAGCTATTCTTCTTCGGCGATTTCGAGCAAATGAGGATCGCCCTGCCGATCGTCAACACGGTCACGCTGCCGTCAACGGCATTCCAGAGCTACGTTCTCGAGCAACTACCAAAGGGGGGTGTGGACACGGTATCCGGAACGGCCTACCCCGCCGCCCCCGCGCTGGTTCCTTTCTATCGAAAGATGTTCTCGCTCTATCCGAACACGGCTGGAACGCCGCTCCCGGTGCTGGGATGTCCCTTCAACGCGGAAGGCGGCCTGGCCGCTGGCAATCCGCCCAACGGAAACGGATGCGCCATTCGTCACACAACATCGCAATCGAGTTCCGACCATGAGCAGGTGATTACCGCCCGGGTCGACCACAACATCGATCTCGACAACATGGCCTGGTACCGCTTCCAGTCGGACACGGGACTACAGGCAGCGTACACGGACCCGGTCAACCCGCTGTTCAACTCCATTTCCTCACAGCCGCTATACTCATTCGCCGCCGGCTACACGCACATTTTCAACCAGAGATTGCTGAACTACTTCAACCCGGCATTCTCGTGGTACGAAAGCCTGTTTGGCCCAGCGGACTTGACCAAGACTCTCAGCGCGTTCCCGATCGTCCTTCAAGGCGCCGGCTCAAACGCTCCGTTCACGACGTTGGGCGGGCTCGATTACAACTGGGTGCAGGGCAGACGGGCGACGCGGTTCCAAATCAACGACAACCTGGCGTGGACGACCGGCCCGCACCAGTTCAAGTTCGGGATCGGTTCGCGGCGGCTGCGCATCGACGACTACGATTTCAGCACCTATGACACGCCGCTGGTCGAATACACAACCTTGGCGCAGTTCATCTACGGCGTGGCATCCACGGCGACCAAAGCCTTCCCCGTGGCCGCCTCGCAGCCATTCGACTACCTCAACCTGGACCTGTTCGCCCAGGACACCATGAAAGTAACGTCGAAGCTGACCTGGGCGATTGGCGTGCGCACGGCAACCAATACCAACCCGGTGAGCGCGCACGGCCTGATTGCGCGACTGCCTGGCTCTTTCGACGCCGCGACCCACAACCCGGATCAGCCCCTGAATCAGGCGCTGGCGACGGGTTTGAAGGGTGTCTTTTCATCGACGCCGCTGGTTCTTTGGCAACCCAGGACGGCCGTGGCCTGGCAATTCGCGCCGCGGACGGTTGTGCGCGCCGGATTCGGCGTGTTCAGCGATCTGTTACCCGGCAGCATCGTGGACCTGATCGCCTCCAATCCGCCGTACATCAACACGTACCAAGGTGGTCTGCTGGGCCAGGCAGGCGGACTGGCAATCGCGCCGGGTGTGCCAAACAGCGCTGTGGACGCCACCATCGCGGCCAACCAGGCGTTCGTGAACGGTTTCCGGCAAGGGCAGCGGTCGTGCGCCTCTCGATCCGCCAGTCCGGCAACCTGCCTGGCTCCGGTCGCGCTCACCGCCATACCGGACGGCCGTTTGCGCGCGCCCTATTTCATGCAGTGGAGCTTTGGTATGGAGCGCCAAATCGGGAATACAGGAAGTGTCCGTGCCCAGTACGTCGGCACACGCGCGGTGAACCAGCCATATACGACACAGGTGAACGGATATCAGACAGTGTGCGACGGCTGCTTCAAGCCATTTCCCTATCGGACGCCGGCAGACGCGCGCTTTGCGGCCGTCACGCAGTTAAGCACTGGGGCGAACAGCCACTACAACGGTCTTCAGCTCACCGCGGAGAAGCGCCTCGGACACGGTCTGCTGGCTCGGGCGAATTACACCTGGAGCCATTGTCTGGACACAGTGTCCAACGGTGGTTTCCTGCCGTTCTCCGCCGGCGGAATCATTTCTCCGCTGCCCGGCATGCTGGGCAGACAATATGGAAACTGCGACTACGATATCCGCCGCAACTTCACCGCAAGCTACGTGTACGAATTGCCGGTCCACGCGCGCAGTGGCGTCCTCGGGAAGATAGTGAATGGTTGGCAGGTGTCCGGCACGGTCTTCTATCACAGCGGCGTACCGTTCACGGTTCAGAGCGCGCCCTATTCGGCGAACGGCAACGGCATTGTGCAGGGAGGCGGTCCCCAGTTCGCGAGCGTCCGTCCGGGAGTACCACTCTACAGCCATGATCCCATCCCTGGTATCACACAGCCCGGAACGATTCAGTGGCTGAATCCCGATGCCTTCGTCTCGACAGTGGATCCGAGCACTGGCGCGTGCGCGGGCGGCGACTCGCCTCAGACATGCCAGATCGGCAATTTGGGGCGCAATATCCTTCGTGGCCCGGAGTTTTTCTGGACGGACTTGTACATGACCAAGAGGTTCGCCCTGACGGAACGCCTGTCGTTGCGGCTCGACGGCCAGTTCTTCAATGTCCTGAACCATCCCAATTTTGCGCTACCGGCAGCCAACGCTGGCGTTCCGGGCAAACCAGATACACAGGTTGGATTTGGCGCATTGACGAATACTACCTCGCCGCCCACAGGACTACTCGGCGTCGGCTTGGGCGGGGATAACGCACCGCGGATGATCGCGGTGCAAATGCGGCTTGAGTTTTAGCTCGGACGGAACGGTAGATAATGCGAATACTCCTGCTCTCGATTCTGATGTTGGGCGCGACTTTTGCCGCATCGAACGACAACCAGAAGGCTATCCGGAAAGGTCCTGCCCCCCGTACCTCACCCTCGTCGGGCAGCGAAATGTATCGTGCGTACTGCGCGGCGTGTCACGGCCTGGAGGGCAAGGGCGATGGACCGGCCAGTTCCGCGCTGAAGTCCGCCCCGGCCGACCTGACACAACTCGCCAAACGGAATTCCGGAAGGTTCCCCGAACTTCAGGTCTTCGGTGCGATCAACGGCGACCTGCTGGTGCCGGCGCATGGATCGAAGGACATGCCGGTCTGGGGCGTGGTGTTCCGCCGGATGGGGGACAACGGTGTCTCCGGCGCACAACTTCGCATCCGCAACCTCACCCGGTACATCGAGTCGCTTCAGGAAGGAAACCACTGACTCAGACACCCACCGTGCCAGCGGCCGATACCGGATTAGTATCGGCTGAGCCTCTTTCCGTTCCCTGTTGTGCAACATTAATAATGCAGGTGTACTGCCGGTACGGAGCGGAACCCCGATACCATTCGTGGACTTGCGCACCGCCTCCGGAACCTGATTAACTCAGGGTAAGGGCCTTGGCGTGGCCGACTTTACAGTCACCGCCGGATCACCATGACCACTGACGCGACAATACCCATGAACGAACCACAAACTCTTGCCCAGCGTCTGGCGCAAGGAAGGATACCCGCGCCGGATGCGGAACGCTACGCCATGATTCTGGCTGAAGCTCTCCGCAGGATCCACGAAGCCGGACAGGTACACGGCGGCGTCTCTCCCGCCTCGATTATGCTGACCCGCTCGGGATTGGAACTGGGTCCCACGCCGCACACCAAAGGCATAATCACGCCCTACACCGCGCCGGAATTGCTGCAAGACCAGGCTCCCGACTCGCGCAGCGATTTGTTCGCTTTCGGCGCCGTGCTCTATGAGATGTTCAGCGGCCGCCGCGCCTTCGAAGGCGACGGCCCGGCCGCGCTCTCCGCGGCCATCAACACCTCCACGCCGCCATCTTGTGGCAGCCCCGCCGTGGACCGGCTGATTCGCAATTGCCTCGCCAAGGATCCGAGCAGACGCTGGCAGCGCATTCACAAGGTCCTGATGGAGATCAAGTTGCTCGCCATCTCGGCCCGGCGCGCCGAGGCGCCCGCCGCCGTCCGCTACGAACCAGCCGACGACGCCGGCCTGCGCGCCGAAATGCAGCAGCTCGAAGGCCGCGTGGCTGCGCGCCTGCAGGCATGCGAGAAGACCGTGGCGGAGATTCAACGTGCCGCCGCCGAGCTGCGCGGCCAACTGGCTGCCGTGAATGCCCGGCTTGCAGCCGCCTGCGAGCAGCAGGTTTCGATCCCCGAGGGGTTCCTGGAAGCCGCCGAAGCGCGCATCGCGGCGCGCATTGGGTGGGACCCCGAGGCCGGCGGCGAGCGCATTGTCCGCCTCGAGCAAGGCCTGAATGCCGCGCGTAAACACATCGCCACGCTGCACGACAGCGTGGCCGAAGATTTCCTGGACTTCGAGCAAGGCCTCAAGTCGCAGTCCGACGCAATCCAATCGGCCCGCACCGCCATGGCCCAAACCGACGACCTGGTGGAGCGCGTCGTGGAAGCTCTCGAATCGCTCCAGTCCGCCATATTAGAGCCGCGCGCGGAGCGGGCCGTGGCAATGAAATGACCTGGAATCGTGTCCTCTTTACTCCGGGTGACGAGTAGGTATGGTTTGGGTTAATTTAATAAGGATATGCCGAAAGTAGCCAGTGGCAATGGTGGGGTGCGTGGGGGGACCCTCGCCAGCAGGCTGGCGGATGGGCCGCTGCCCTTGCCGCTTGCCTTGCGCTGCGCTACGGACGTGGCAGCCGCTCTGCGCGAGCTGCACGTGGTTGGCCGCGCGCACGGCGAAGTATCCGCAGCTTCCATCGTGCTGCGTCCCTCTGGCGCGGTGCTGCTTCCCCCAAACGACCTCCAGAGGGAGGTCAACTTGCGCGCCGATGTGGCCGGTTTCGGCGCCGTTCTGTACGAAATGCTCACCGGCGGCGAACCTCCCAGCGGCGGCCCCCTGGCGGCCCCGGAGGAGCATGTCCCTCACTCCGGTGTCCCCGGCCTTCGCGCAGCCGCCACGCGGCTCGCCGCCAAGTGCCTCGCCACACCGCCGGACGAGGCGCCAACCATCCAGATGGTAGTCACGGAAGTGCGTCTTTTGAACGTGCTCGCGCGGCAGTCTGAAGCCGAATCGCCCGCGCTGCCGCAGCGCGCGCCCGCTCCCCAAACTCTCCCGAAGGCCAACCCATTGGCCGAGTGGACCGCCGCCACCGAGCAAGTCGAGAAGCCGGAACGCGCCGCGCCCACCGAGAGCTTTGTTGGCGGTGAGCCGACCAGGGAGTTCGACAGCGCCATGATGTCCAGGAAACCCGCCTCCAGCCCGGCGTCTCCTGAACGCGATGCCAAGTTGCCCGAAGAGGAACAGGAGGGCGGCCCGGACGACGAAAAAGAGATCGACGACGGCGCGCCCACACCCCTCGATAGATGCCCCAAGTGCGGGAGCCGCCAGATCCATGAATCGCACCCGCGCACGAAGCTCGAATTCCTCATCACCAATGCCGGGATCCCCATTTGCCGGTGTCACCGGTGCTGCCACCGTTACGTGGTCGTCCTCCGGTTCGCTTTCTCGAAAAACGTGCCGCGCGAGTAAGCGGGCCGGCTGCTGCGAACCCGTTCGCCGAGAGCGGCGATTCCGGACAGCATGGCCAGGACGGGCAACCCGGAACTGGGATCGCCGCTGCTCTGCGGCTCGCGGTACAATGTCGAATTCCGGCACTACCAGACGGCCACCGAGGATGGCCGGTATCGTCTCAAGTAATAGTTTAATGAATACGGTGTAATTTGATGAAAAAAATAGTTATTTCTCTTGTTGGTCTAGTTTTCTTGGCTCCCCAGGTGCGGACCGCCGAGCCGGCCCCGCTACGGGGATACTCCTCCGATTCCGCCCGCGCCGAGCGCGAGTGGGAGGCCAAGTTCCGCGCCATCCCGGACCCCGCCGCGCTGCGCGCTGACATGCAGCGCCTCAGCGCCAGACCGCACCACGTCGGGTCGGCCTACGACAGGGAGAATGCCGAATGGATTCTCTCCCAGTTCAAAGAGTGGGGGCTTGCTGCCAGGATTGAAACCTACGATGTGCTTTTCCCGACCCCTAAAGAGCGCGCGCTGGAACTGCTCGAGCCTACGCGCTTCACCGCCAGGCTGCAAGAGCCAACCGTGGCGGGCGACCCGACTTCCTCGCAGCACGCCGAGCAACTCCCCAGCTACAACGCCTATTCCATCGATGGCGACGTCACCGCGCCGCTGGTGTACGTCAACTACGGAGTGCCGGACGATTACGAGGCGCTTGACCGGCTGGGGATCTCGGTAAAAGGGGCCATCGTGATTGCGCGCTACGGCGGAAGCTGGCGCGGCATCAAGCCCAAGGTTGCCGCCGAGCATGGCGCCATTGGCTGCCTGATCTATTCGGACCCGCGCGACGACGGCTACTACCAGGGCGATACCTTCCCCAACGGCCCCTTCCGTCCGGCGGATGGCGTGCAGCGCGGCAGCGTGATGGACATGCCCATCTATCCCGGCGACCCGCTCACCCCCGGCGTCGGCGCCACCAAGGACGCCAAGCGCC
>PMYB01000196.1:9232-43997 GCA_003170915.1 Bryobacterales bacterium
TGGCGCGGCGCGCTGCCCATCACCTACCATGTCGGTCCCGGCCCCGCCAAGGTGCATCTGAGGGCCATGTTCAACTGGGATACAAAGACCATTTACAACGTGATTGCCCGCATTCCCGGCGACACCTATCCGGACGAGTGGATCATCCGCGGCAACCATCACGATGCATGGGTCAACGGCGCGGAGGATCCGGTTTCCGGGACCAGCGCCTTGTTGGAAGAGGCGCGCGGGCTGGCTGCCCTGGCCCGCCAGGGATGGAAGCCCAAACGCACCATCGTCCTGTGCGTCTGGGATGGCGAGGAAGAGGGACTGCTGGGCTCTACGGAATGGGCCGAAGACCACGCCGAGGAACTGCGCCGCAACGCCGCCGTGTATATCAACTCGGACACCAACGGCCGCGGCTACCTGAACGTGGAAGGCTCCCACACGCTGGAGAAGTTCATCAACGGCGTGGCGCGCGACGTGGAAGACTCCGAAACCAAGCTGCCCGTCTGGAAGCGCATGCAACTCAGGCGCCTGGCTAACCCCGCGCCCGGGGTGCCCTCTGGGCCCGCCCCGGCCGACAGGCAGGAGCCGCGGCAGCGGGCGGACCTGCGCATCGGAGCGCTCGGCTCGGGCTCCGATTACACGGTCTTCCTCGACCACCTGGGCATCGCTTCTTTGAACCTGGGCTACGGAGGAGAGGACGGCGGCGGAATCTACCACTCCGTGTACGACGATTTCTACTGGTACACGCATTTTTCGGACAAAGATTTCGTCTATGGGCGCGCGCTCGCCCAGACCGCCGGCACGGCCGTCATGCGCCTGGCGGGCGCCGAGTTGCTGCCCTACGATTTCGACGATTTCACCGATACCATCCGCCGCTACATCGAAGAGATCTCCAGGCTCGCCCAGGAGAAGCGGGACCAGATCGTCGAGCGCAACCGGCAGATCGACGAAGGACTGTTTGGGGCCACCGAAGATCCGCGCGAGAAGACCGTGGCCCCGCCGAAGGAAGCGGTTCCGCCATTCCTCAACTTCGCGCCGCTCCAAAACGGCCTGGCGGCGCTCCAGCGCACCACCGGGCTTTACGACCAGGCGTTGGCCCGGGCCGCGGAGAACGGTGGCGCCGCCCTGGCCCACGCCGCCTTGCGGGATGCCAACGCGCGCCTGATCGCGGTGGAGCGGGCCCTCACCCTCGACGACGGGCTTCCCAACCGGCCATGGTTCAAGCACCAGATCTATGCGCCGGGCTTCTACACCGGCTATGGCGTGAAGACGCTTCCGGCGGTGCGGGAGAGCATCGAGCAAAAGCAGTGGCAACTGGCCGATGAACAGATCGTGCGGGTGGGTAAGGTGCTGGAGAATGCCGGCGAGGCGATTCAGGGGGCCACGGCGGAGTTAACCCGCGCGGCGAAGTGAGCGGCGGCCCCATCTACCGCAACGGCAGCCAGGGTTCGTCCGACGCCGCTGGCGCGGAGCCCGTGACGGAATTCATGGCCAGCGCCAATTCGGCGGCGCTCACCGTCACCGGCTCCGCCAGGAGCTCGGGCCGGTTGTAAGTCATCAGGCACCGGCCGTAGAACTCGGGGTCCCGTTGCGGCAACACGAAGGGCTTGCCGAAACGGCCCCCATCTCCCAGGTGGGCGATGTACAGCCGGGCGAACAGGCCGTCTTCCCGCTTGGAGGAGAACAGGACCCAGCGGCCATTGCTGGACCACGTGTGATAGGAATCGCTGCGCGGCGAGTTGATCTCGTCGAGCCTTCGCGGGGCGGTCTCGCCTGGCGTCCCAACCAGGCTCAAGTCCAGCATGTACAGGTCGCTGCTGGGTTGAAAAATGGGAAAGCTGCCGTAGTCGTGGCCGCAGAACATTAGCAATCGCCCGTCGGGCGAGATCTGCGGCAACGAGATGCTCTTGCCCAACCGGGCGGCGGCCACCACCGTTTCCACCTGGCCCCACCGGCCGGCAGCGGCGTCGTAGGCGATTCGCACCAGGTCGTACTGGATCTTGTCGTACTGCAACGGGAGCTCCCTGTTGTCCGCCAACGCCGGCGCCGAGCAGAAGTACAGGTAGCGCCCGTCGGGCGACCATGTAGGGAAGGTCTCCAGACGGTCGGGCCGGCTGATCTCCGGGACCGTGTACACCTGGCCGGTATCGACGGCGTAAAGGCCGAGGTCGGAGTCTCTGTCCACCACTTCCCGCACCTCCACGCCGGCCGTGTGGAACATCTGGACCAAGCTGTTCCGCGAGAACGCCAGGAGCTTCCCACCGGGGTGCCAGGCAATATAGGCGGCCGCACCCTTGCCGGCCACGCGCATATCCACTTTTTCGGCCCGCCCGTGCCGCACCAGGATCATGGCGGGAATCTGCGAGCTTCCCGATCCGGGCCGGAAGTGCAGCAGCATCTCGTCGGTGCGGTGGTTGAGGAAGGTGTGGCAGTTGATGCAGCCGCCGCCGATGTTTCCGCCGTGGGGGTCGCGGCTGCGCTGGTTGTCGAACACGACGCGTTCCTCGAAGCTCCGCAGGTCGCGCTGGCGCAGCGATATCTGGCCCCACTTGTCGTAGACCGGCGGCAGGTAGCGGTAGGCGACATAGGGATCGATCTCCTCGGCCGCGATGCGGTTGCGCACCGTATCGAAGTGTGTCCAGCCGCCCTCGCCCTTGACGTAAATGTCCATGCGAAGCTCGCCGCCGGCGTTGGCCTCGAGCAGGTGGCGCCATGCGGCAAGGGGGGTCGCGATGCTGGGGTTGGCGCTGAAGACCTCTATCGGCCGGCCCGCCTGGCACGCCAACCGGAGACAGAACTTCCGGCCACTTTCCCGAACCTTCAGGTTCAAAGGCGCCACGTTGGGCGGGATGACGATACCCGAGTAGTCGGGATAGGTGGCGGCCTCTCGATGGGCTTCGGCACACGCTTGGAGGCTTTCCGCGCCAGGCCGGAAGCCCCAGATCGCGGCCGCCGCCGCGAGCAACAGCGCCCACACCAGGGTTCGCTTCCCACGGCTCATCGGTAGTCCCCCGGGCCGAAGACGACGTAGAAAAAGTAACTGTACCGGAAATCGCTCCAGGCCGCCTCCCGAGCCGCTTCCCTGGTGGGGCTGTGCGCCATGATCCGCTTGAAGACGGCCAGGCGGGCCATCGTCTCCGGCTGGATTTCGAGCCCGTCGATATTCACCGGCTGGCCGGTCGCGTCGGCATACATCGCCATGGCCTCCTGGAAATGCCGCGGCGTGCGGCGCCGGCCGTTGGGGCCGATGTACGCCGGGCCGGTAATGTCCTTGATGCGCGGCATAGTGGCGTTGATCGCGCCCATGTCGCGCGCCACCAGGTAAGAGCCCATCAGGAACTCGAAGGCCATACGGTTGGAGGGGTCCTGCTCCAACTGGTCGAGGAGCAGGCGCTCCATGTCGCCGTCGGGCTTGCCGACGCGCTGCCAGACGGGCAATACGTCGTCCTTGCGGAGCATCCGCCGGCGAAGCAGTTGCACATCCGCGTCGCCGTTCAGTTGGGGATCCCGGTCCAGGTCGCGCAGGCGCTGGCGGGCCCATGCGCCGGAGCCCAGTTCATACGAGAGGGCTGTGAGGAACTTGCGGGCCACGCCGGTCTGGCCCTTCACCAGGTTGACGCCGGCCATCAAACGGTAGAGCCGCGGATCGGACTTGCCCAGGACCATGGCCTCGCTGCCGAAACGCTCGGCATCGTCCACCCGCCCCAGGCGCAGGCACAGATCGGTGATGCGGAGCATGTGCGGCAGGACCCGGTCGGTGCGCAGTTCCGGGAGCAGGGAGCCGGCCTGGGGGAAGCGAAACATGTCGTCGCCCAGCCGGTTCATCTCATACAAAGCCAGGTTGACCTCGTAGCGGGTCAGCGAATTGAAATCGCCGGTCTCGAGGCGCCGCGAGGCGTCGATGACCGCCGGCCAGTCCTCACGGGAACACTGGTAGTCCAGCGCGGCAAGACTGCGGTCGCGGCCGTTGAGGTGGTACGAGACAGCCGCCACGGAAGCCAGGCCCAGCAGGGGGAGGGCGGTCGCCAGCCCGGCTGCCAGTCGCCATTTGCGAGGGCGCGGCCTGGCGTGGGCAGGTCGGGGACCCGCCCCACGGACACGGAGTACCATGGCCGTCCCCATCGCGTAAAACCCGTACAGGCCCCACCACACGACGACCCGTGGCACGTCCGCGCCCGTGAACCAATCAAGCGCGGAGGCAGGGGCGCCGGCCAGCCGGAGCCACTCCGCCGCCGCCGGCAGCGCCACCGCCAGAAGCAGACAGGCAATCCCCGGAAGGCGGGTCGGCCGGCGGGCGATGAGCACCATTGCTGCCGCCGGCGCGAAGAACACGATAGCCATGCCGGCCAGGTAGTAGGCCGCCAGGAGCATGGCGGCGAACGCCGCCGCCAGCGCCATCCAGTTGCTCCACCGCCCGGAGAGCCGGACAAACAGGATTGCCAGAGCCAGCCCCAGCAACAAAGCCGGCGCCATCGGGGTGCGGTTGTAGTAAAGACTGGCATCGCATAGCAGCAGGAGCGCCGGAACATAGCGCACCAGCGGCAGCGCGCCACCGGCCAGCGTCGTGAAATACACCTCGGTGAGGGCCACCACAGCCGCCACCTGGGCCGTCATGACGATAGCGCCCCACCCCGCGAAAGCGTAGGCTTGCGCGACCAAGGCGTACAGGTAGTCCGCCGGTCCGCCGGGATACCTCAGGAACTCGTCGAGGAATCCCGGGGAGGCGTAAAAGATGGGCCGCTGCCAGTGGTAGATGAGCCGGGGGTCGATGCCTGCCCAAACGTAAGCCAGGCAAGCCGCCAAGAATGCCGCATCCTGCACTCTCGCCGCCGGCGGGCGCCGAATGTCCATGACGCGAGTAGTGTAACAACTATCAGCCGCCGGATGGCAAGTATTCGGAAGGCCCTCTGAAGGGCGATTCGGGAGATCGAGAGCGCTGAGAACATCGACAGGCGCTGAATTTTTCGGATCGCAATATTCTTTCCCCTTGATTCTCGCGGCAAACCAGCAGACAATATCGTGCGGTATATTCAAATCAGTAAAATGGAAATCCCGGAGGAGGTCAAAACGGAATGCAGCATCGTTATTTCTGCCGCGAGCGGCGCTCTCACGATCTTTCCCGGCGGGTTTCTCAGAATCGCGTGGCGCTCTGGTCGTAAGAAGCACCTGACGGGGTGGGATAGCCGGGGCATTTCCCACGACGGACTTCTGGGGCGTTTGCTGGTGGGAAGGCACGGCTTAGCGGTGGAGTTCGGCGGCCCCCCCAGCATTCCCCCTTGCAGTCCTTTTGATCCCGCTCTGTTCTACCGCCTGATGTGGTCCTGTTATCGGATTGCGCTCTGAACCGTAAGTCCAACGGCTGCAACAACTCCATCCTGTTGTTCGCCTGCTTCTCAGGCCGGCCGCTTGAGACACTGGCTACTGTACCGGCCGGCGGATTGGCTTGGATCACGTGGGTTGGTCTATCGCTTTTCGAACCGATCCGTCCGAATCACGCCCGACCCTTCCCGCACCACCACCAGTTGATCGGCCCTTACATTGGCAATCTTCTCCAACTTTCCGTTCGGCCAACGAATCTCCAGGTCGGCTGAAGCCGCCTTCCCCAGCCCGTAATGCAGCCGGCGATCGTTCACCGAGAGATAAGACGCCTGCCCTGAGACGGCCTGCACCTGCCTCCGCCCGCCATAACTCACCACCACCGAAGCGCCGATCGCACTGCGGTTCGAGGTGCTGCCAACGAGCAGCACCTTGAGCCAGTGATTCCCGCCGCTTACGTCATTGCGCAACAAAGACGGCGGCTCATTGATGTTGACAATCAACATGTCGATGTCCCCGTCATTGTCGAAGTCCCCGAACGCGCAGCCGCGGCTCGCATGCGGCGCCTCGATGCCTGGGCCCGCCGTCTCAATCAGCTCCTCAAATTTCCCGTTCCCCAGGTTCCGGAACACAATCCGCGGCGTCTTGTACGGATAGCCGGGCACCAGCGCCTCGATCTCCGGGTATATATTGCCCGAAACCAGAAACAGGTCCGGATTGCCGTCATTGTCCAGATCCACAATGCCCGCGCCCCAGCACGTGAAGCGTGTTTCGACGCCGAGTCCCGCGCCCAGTGTGACATCGCTAAAATTGCCCTTGCCATCGTTACGGTACAGGGCGCAAGTGTCGTCGGTAAAGTGGCCCTTGAAGATATCGAGATGGCCGTCGAGATTGTAGTCGCCGATGCCGGCGCCCATCCCGGCCTGCTCGCTGCCGTCGTCGTTAAGTCCCGCTCCCCGCTCCACGCCTTCTTCGCGGAACGTCCCGTCGCGATTGTTCATCAGCAACAAACTAGAGGTCGAGTCGCAGGCCACGAAAATATCCGGCCAGCCGTCCTCGTCGAAATCCGCCGTCACCGCGGTCAGGCCGTAGTGCCCCTTGATGTCCGCGATTCCGGCGGCCTTGGTCACGTCGGTAAAGGTGCTGTCGCCGTTGTTGTGGAACAGCGAATGCAGGCCCGGCGCCAGCCCCCGCGGTCCGCAGTTCACCGGAATGTTCTTGAATTTGCAGTTCTCGTTCTCTCCCGGCTTCTGCGCGCGGCGGATATCAAAATCCAGATAATTCGACACAAACAGGTCCAGCTTGCCATCGCGGTCGTAATCGATCCAGGCGCAACCCGCACCCCAGCGCGTACGATTGGCCCCCACGCCGGCCTTCTTCGTCACATCGGTAAACGTGCCGTCTCCGTTGTTGTGATACAGCACGTTCTCGCCCCAGTAAGTGATGAACAGGTCGTCGAAGCCGTCGTTGTCGTAGTCTCCGGCGCACACGCCCACGGCCCACCCAGTGCGGCGCAGCCCGGCCTTGTCGGTAACATCGGAGAAAGTGCCGTCGCGATTGTTCTTGTATAGCCGGTTGGTCGCGCCCTCGGGCGGGCTGTCGAAACGCGTTCCGCCTAGAAGGAAAATGTCGATCCACCCGTCGTTATCGTAGTCGATGAAGGCGCAGCCGCAAGCCATGGTCTCGAGGATGTAGTCCTTCCGGTCGACGCCGCCATAGATGACGGGCGCGCGCAGGCCAGCCGCCTCGGCAACGTCCGTGAACCGGGCGTTGAAGGGGATGCCCGACGGTTTTCCCCGGGGCGTGGGCTTCACACCCCGCGACGCCATCCCTTGCGGGCGCAAGATGCGAGCGCCGCCGGCCAGTAACAGAAGCGCGCGCCGCGTCAATTTCACAGATTCTTGTCCGTGCTCATGGATTGAGTAGGATCGGGCCGTTCGGGATCCATGGCCTTGCGGTCGCGCTGGAGCCGCTCTTGTTGCAATCGCCGGAATTCCACCAGTTGCGCTTTTGACAGATCGTCCTTCCCGGCCTGCTTGTAGGCGCGCGCCAGCAGGAACCGGATGCTCTCCGTCGTGGCCGCCAGTTGCACGGCCCGCTCCAGCAGCTTCACCGCCTGCGCCGGGTGGTTCTCGTTCATATCCATCTTCGCCAGGAAGTACATCGGATCGGGATAGTTGGCCCTCAGCTCCATGGCTCGCACGAGGTAGCGCCGGCCGCGCGCCTCCTGGCCATTGCGCGCCAGAAGCACCCCTAGCTGATACGTGGATTCGGAATCCTGCGGCTGAATGGCGAGCGCCTTCTCGAGATACCCGATGGCCGCCGGGTCGTCATTCACGCGTAGCCGCAAGCGCCCCAGCGCCGCCAGCGCCGGCGCCGATTTCGGGTCCAGCCGCACGGTCTCCTGCAGCTCTTTTTCGGAGTCTTCGTATTTCTCACCGCGATAATAAAGCATCCCCTGCAGCAGGTGGACGGAGGCGCCGGGAAGATGCAACGTATCAAGCTGCTCGAGCAGTTGCCTGCCGCGCTCTTCGTCGCCTTCCCGGATGTGTGCCCCGGCGAGCGCAAACAAAATCGAGGCGTCGTCCGGCTTCTCTTTGCTCAACCGCTCCAGCAGCGCGATCCCACGCTGATATTGCGCCGATTCGATAAACGAAACCGCAAGCAACTGGCGCGTCCGCGGGTCGTTCGGCTGAGATTTGAGGAAGGTTTCGAAAGGCGTGACCGCGGCCTGATATCGCCCCGCCTTGAAATAGGCCACGCCGAGATTGAAGTAGACGCCAGTCAGCTTGGGATCCGCGCTCAACGCGCGGTTGTAGGTTTTGATGGCCTCGTCGAACTTCTCCTGGCGCGCGAGTACCGCACCGAGGTCGCTAAGCGCTTCCGCCGACTGAGGAGTCTTGGTTAGCTGCTGCCGGAAGAGCCGCTCCGCGTCCGCGTAGTCCCCGCGTTCCAGTGCTTCCCGTCCCGCCGTGAGCAAATCCTGAGCCTGTATGAGAACAGGAAGGACAAGAAGGATTGACCAGCGCATCGAGCCACCACCACTATATCAGTTTGCAAGGGGCAGACGGCGCCGGCCGGCAGTCTGCCCCACAGTAGAGGGTCTAGAAGTAAATCTTGGTTGCGAGTTGAATAATGCGCGGGTCCCTGACCGAATTCAAAGCGCCGAACCCGAATTGCTGCGGACCACCGATATACTTCGAGAGATTGGTGATGGCCGCGTTCGGAGCAATCGACGCGAAGTTGATGGTCGTGTTGAAACCAGTGAACTCGGCGTGATTCCATGCGTTGAACATCTCGAGACGCAACTGGATTTTGTCGCCTTCCTTCCAGAACGGAAACTCCTTGAATACCGAGATGTCCCAGTTGGACCACCCCGGCTCGCGGACGTTGTGTATGTCCGAATCCATTCCGATGCTACCAACCTGCGCGGGATGGAACACGGCGGAGTTGATGAATTGATAGGTACTGCCTCCACCGGCGGTGGGGTCGCCTTGAATCACGACACGCGGCCCCCATGTGGAGGAACCCGTCGTGAACAGGTTCAGGCTGCTGACGTTGTTGATGCTGTAACCGATTGTGGTCGGGTATCCGGTTTCAAATGTGGTGATGCCGGAAACTACCCAGTTGTTGAAGACGCCGCGGCCGATCGCATTGTTCAGGAAGTTGCCGGCGCGGGCGATCTTGGGGAGGTTATAGATGTAGTTGATCACCGCCACCCGGGTGTGATCGAACGACAGCGGGGCGTAGTTGGCCTTGTTGAAATTGAGGGGGTTCAGACCATCGCCGTAAGCCGACGCAATGCCCATGGCCTTCGACCAGGTAAAAGAGGCGCCCATCTGGAAGCTGGAGGACAGGCGGCGATTCAAGCTGGCTTGAAGAGCATTGTAATTGGAGTTGGCGCCGAAGCCATATATGTTGATGTCGCCGTACCCCTGGTACGGCCGATAGAGGTTGGTGCTGGTCGTCGTCGTTCCATCGAACTTCGGCGCCTTGTTGGCTGGATCCTGGTTCTGAGGCAACCACGCGCTGCCAAACGGCAGACCGTTATAGTTCATCGTATCGAGCTGGTGATTGCTGACGGAACCGACATAGGCCAAATCCAGGAGAAGCCGGAAGGGAAGTTCCTGTTGAATGCCGAGGTTGTAGTTGTAAGTGGTCGGAACCTGCCCACCCTCGTCGAACCCGTGGAGACTGGCCGGGAAGAACACGCCGGGAGTATTGGCGGCGGTCTCGATATTCCCATAGTACATGGTCGGCTGGCTCGTGCCTGGCGGGTTGCCCAGTTGATCGAACACCGGGTTCCCTTCGAAACGGTCGTAGAAGACGCCGCCGCCGCCGCGGATGACGGTCTTCGGGAAGATGTTGTACGCGAAGCCGAAGCGCGGGGCATACTGCACTCCGCGGCTATCGATCAGGCCCTGCGGATAGTTCTGACCGGCTTGCGCGATGCCATTGGTGTACAGTCCATTGGTCAAGGCTCCGGTCCCCGGCACCAGCGCGCTGATGAAGGCGGCTGGAGCGGTCTGGCCCGTTAGCGGATTCAGTGCCAGCCCCGAGGCGGTCTTCTGATACAGCACCGCCGCCTTGCTGGAAGACCACAAACCGGGATTGAAGCTCGAGGTCTGAAACGCCTGGTCGTACTGCGGCTGAACGATATAGAAGCGCATTCCAATCTCAACCGTCAGTTTCGGCGAGACCTTCCAGGAATCCAAGACGTACCACTCGACGTTGTTGTAGCGATATTGTCCGTTCAGGACGTGGTTCGCCTGCTGGAACGTGTTGAAATTGCCAATCAGCGCGTTCGAGAACGCCCAGTTCGTGTCGCCTGGGTTGCTCGCATTGCGGCTGAAATCGATGGTGGCGTTGGCAGGCACCGTGGCTGTCTGGTCCTTCGCGCTGCGCTGCCAATAGATGCCGGCCTTTATCCGGTGCGAGTGGTAGACCTTGCTGACGTTATCGTGCCACTCCATCGTGTTGTTGTAGTTGATGAACGGCGTTCCGGCGAAATCGTCGGTCGGCGAGTTCGGAACGTTGTAGTGGAAGTTCGGAATCAAGTCCATCGGCGACGCCTTCGGGAACGGAAGCGGGATGGTCAAGCCAAGCTTGGTGCTGCTGAACACGTCTGTGGTCGGGTTTTCCGACAGGTAGTTGTGGCTGAAGCCGAATACCAACTCGTTGGTCAACGTTGCATTGATCACCGTGGTCACGTTGGCGACGGTGGAATAGGCCGGCTGGCCGAATGCCAGCGTGCCCCAGGGAATGTTGTAGCTGGCATTCCATTGGCCGTAGGGCATGATCTGCATGTCGGCGTCCTTCACCACGCGGGCAAAGAAACGCCACTTGTCGTTGATGTTCCAATCGCCGCGGTACACTTCTTCCCGGCGCGGATAGCCCGCCGAGACTTGCGAAGTGTAGTTGTAATCCGGATGACCGGTGACGTTCGGAGCCGGGTAGAAACTCAGAATCTTGAGCCCGTTCGGATCCTGCCGGTTTTGCGGAATGATATTGCCGGGGAAAGGGCTTCCGGTTGTCGGGTCGGTGATGACGACGGGAACGCCGGAACCATCGTGCGTGGCGGAAAAGTTGCCGGTGCGCTCCGCCGGCGTCGGCACCGTCACGTTTACCTGCCCGTGGGGCACCAATTGACGTTGCCACTCCTGGCCGAAGAAGAAGAACAGCTTCGACTTGCTTGTATTGAAATGGTGAGGGATGTATACCGGCCCGCTGATGTTGTACCCCTCGTAGTTATAGCGGTACTTGGGGCGCGAAATCCCCTGCGCGTTGTTCGTCCAACTGTCGGCGTTCAAGTCGTCGTTCCGGTGGAACCAGTAGCCGGTCCCATGGAACTGCTGGGTTCCGCTCTTGGTAATGATGTTGATCGCAGCGCCCACCGAGCGGCCAAACTCCGCCGACTCGCTGTTGTTGATCACCCGGAATTCAGCTACCGCATCCACGTTCATGCTGGTGTGCTGCGTTCCATTAGAGCCGGTGTCCATGTTTCCGACGCCGTCGAGTTCCACATTGTTCTGATCGCCCCGCTGCCCATTGGCGTAAATGTTGCCAATGCCGCCAGGCCCCGCAACCGCGACGTTCAAGCCGTCGGTTACGATACCCGGAACTGTTCCGATCAGGCTCAGGTAATTACGGCCGTTCAACGCGAGGTTCACGGTCTGCGAACCGGTAAGGACGCCGGAACGCATCGCGTTTTCCGTCTGAAGCTGCACTGCCTCCGCTTCCACCGTCACGGCTTCCGACATGGCGCCGACTTCCAACGTGAGATCACCGAGGGAAAGGTGGTCGTTCGCGAACAGCTTGACATCTTTTTGGATGTATTTCTTGAAGCCCGATGCTTCGACGGAAATGCTAAAGGTTGCAGGTTGCAGCGGATCGGCAAAAAAGCTGCCGTCCGCACCGGTTGTAAGCGTACGCCTAAACCCTTGCTCCTGGCTCGTAATCGTCACCTTCGCGCTCGGAACCAAGGCGCCCGAGGGATCCTTTACCACCCCAGTAATGGACCCCGAGGTCACTTGAGCGACGCATGCGAAGGTGAAGCTCAGCAGGAATGCAAGAGCGGACAGCCGACCCGCAAGACGATTTGCCGACATGGTACCTCCCCGTATGTTGTTCGGAAATTTGATTTTAGGCTACTTGGCCTTATACTCCGATACTCCTAAACCCACGTAGTATACACCCGGCTGTCATCCTTTGTAAATATGAATTGCATCTTTTATTCATGTGAATTGCATCTTCTCATCCAGGAGTATTTCGCTCCAATAACTACCGTTCGCGCCTTGCCGCGTGGAAAGCAAAACCAGCAAACCCCGCCTTTCCAGTGCCTTCCATAGGCACCTCTCCACCGATTACCGCCGGGCAGTTTAGTTCTCGCAGCAAACCACCGCCCCCGTCTACCCGCCGCCACCGGCAAGGCGGCAATCTTTCGCACCATCGCCCGACAGACACGGTTCGCTTGCGCCTGCGGGCAATGTGGATTAACTCAACACACGCAGGATTTTCGGGGGGCAAGCCTTCAGTGATCGGCAATCGGCGATCAGCCGCGCTGGTGTGCCTGAAAGCCGGCCGCTGATGGCTGAAAGCTTCGGCCTGGATATGTCACCGTATTCCCGAATGGCCGTACTTGAGTCACGACAACGTTCCGAGAGGATTCGCGGGTTTCCCTGGCCAGTCACGGGGTCGGTTGTACGTTCAGTTAAACGAAAGGGCTGTGAATCCATGGCTGGGTAAGTACCTGAACAACCGGGTGGTGGCCGCTGTTATGGACCGCTGGACGCATTCTCTCAGTGGAGATACACTTGTATTCTTGAAGTGTAAGAGACGACGCCCACGCGGCTGCGCCAGCTCCAGCAGGCTGCCGCCAAAGGCCAAAACATGGCTGGCCGCGGAGCGACGCAGATTAACGCCGAGTGAGAACCACGGGTTTATCCGCAAGGATTGCGATTTTCCAGGAGAAAAGGAGAATTCATATGCTGCACCGATCGAAGGCTTGGACAGTCGTCACGGCTGGAGTATTCGCGCTTGGGCTGGCGGCTTGGGCGCAAGGGCAAGGTGGGCAAACCCCGCCGGCACAGGGTCCGGGAGGCGCGACGCCCGGCGGGCGCGGGCAAGGCGGTCGCGGTGGAACGCCGGCGGTTACGGGTCCGTGGTCGGACAAGAGCCTGTCGCCGGACCAGCGCGCGGATTTGCTGATTGGGCAAATGACGCTGGATGAGAAGATCCAGCTTCTGCACGGCAGCCAGGGCGGACGAGGAGCGCCATCCGCGGCCCCCATGACGAGCCGCTCGAATGGCGGCGCCGGATGGGTCCCGGGAATCGAGCGGCTGGGTATTCCGGATATCAACATGGCGGATTCGGCGGTGGGCGTGACGCGTGGCGCGGCGGAGAGCCGGTACTCCACGCTGCTGCCATCCACCTTAGGGGCCACGGCCAGTTGGAACCCGGACCTGGCGCTGTTGTACGGCCAGGTAATCGGCAGGGAGCTGCGCGATCAAGGCTACAACATGTCGATCGGCGGCGGCGTCAATATCACCCGCGAGCCGCGCAACGGGCGCAATTTCGAATACGCCGGCGAAGATCCGATCCTGGCCGGGACCACGGTCGGCACGTTAATGAAGGGCGTGCAGTCGCAGCAGATCATGGGCGATCTGAAGCATTATGCGCTGAACGACCAGGAGACCGGCCGCAACATCGGCAACGCGATCCTCGACAACCGCTCGATGCGCGAGAGCGATCTGCTGGCGTTCCAGATCGCCTACAAGATTTCGGACGCGTCGGGTTTCATGTGCGGATATAACAAGGTGAACGGCGACTGGGATTGCGAGAACGACTATCTGCTGAACCAAGTCCTGAAGAAAGATTTCGGATTCAAGGGCTGGGTGATGTCGGACTGGGGCGGGACCCACTCGACGACCAAGGCCATCATGGCCGGATTGGACCAGGAGCAGCCGGGGAGCGGGTTTTTTGGGGACGCGCTGAAGAAGGCGGTGGAGGGCGACGAAGTCCCGCTGGCGCGCGTCAACGATGCGGTGCATCGGATTCTGCGCAGCCTGTTTGCGGTGGGGGTGTGGGACAATCCACCCAATCCACGCCGCGTAGTGGACGTCTTCAAGGGCCTGGAAGACGCGCAGAAGATCGCCGAAGAGAGCACTGTCTTGCTGAAGAACGCCGGGAACCAGTTGCCGCTGAGCGCGGCGGCGGTCAAGTCGATCGCTGTGATCGGATCGCATGCCGACGTGGGTGTGCCATCGGGTGGCGGATCGGCGCAGGTGAATCCGCCGGGCGGCAATGCGGCGGCGCAAGGCCAGCAGGCGGGCCCGGGTGGCGGCTTTGGCGGTGGAGGACGGGGCGGCTCGCAGTATTTCCCCTCGTCGCCGCTGAAGTATATCCGGGCCAAGGCGCCGGGCGCCAAGGTGGAGTATAACGACGGTGCCGACCCGGTCGTGGCGGCGGCACTGGCGAAAGCTTCGCAGGTGGCCATCGTGTTCGTCAACCAGCCCATGAGCGAAGGGCGGGATGCGGCAACCCTGACGCTACCGGACAAGCAGGACGATTTAGTCAGCGCGGTAGCCGCGGCCAATGCACACACCATTGTGGTAGCCGAGACCGGCGGCCCGGTGGCGATGCCATGGGCTGGCCAGGTGAGCGGCATTCTGGAAGCGTGGTTCCCGGGGATCGGCGGCGGTCCGGCGATCGCCAACATTCTATTTGGCGACGTGAACCCGTCGGCCAAGCTGCCGGTGACGTTTGCGAAGAGCGACAACGATCTGCCGCATCCGCGGATACCGGGGCTAAACCTGCTGCCGCAGCCTGGCGCGGGCGGCGGCGGTGGTGGCGACAGAGGTGCGCTGCCTCCGTTCGACGTGCCTTACACCGAGAAGCTGGAAGTCGGCTACAAGTGGTTTGATGGCGAGAATAAGGAGCCGCTGTTCGCGTTTGGCCACGGGTTGTCCTACACCACCTTTGCGTATTCCGGGCTGCACGCTACGGTCGCGGGCCACAGCGCGAACGTGTCTTTCATTGTGAAGAATACCGGCAAGCGCGCCGGCAAGGAAATCGCGGAGGTATACGCGACGCTTCCGGCGAGCGCCGGCGAGCCACCCAAGAGGCTGATCGGCTGGCAGAAGGTGGAGCTGGCGGCGGGTGAGAGCAAGACGGTCAACATCACGATCGACCCGCTGTACCTTTCCGTCTTCAACGAGGGCAAGGACCGCTTTGAGGTCGCCGGCGGCGACTACAAGATCTGGGCAGGAGGCTCGTCCAGGAGCTTGCCATTGTCGCAGGCAGTGCAAATCGGTAACTGAGCGGGGGCCGGCCGCTCCCGGCTTACTTCTGCGCTACCTGGAAATGGCTAAGACTCTCGGAGTAGCGCGTCACGCCGCGGTAGAGCGCTTCGGCCAGTTTCTGGCGGTAATCCGGCTTCTTCAGAAGGGCCTCCTCGCGCGGGTTGCTGAGGAATCCGATCTCCGCCAGTACGGAGGGCATGCTGGCGCCAATCAGCACCACAAACGGAGCCTTCTTGACACCCCGGTTCTTTTCCCCCGGAACGTTGTGGGCCGAAAACGCATAGAGCGCCGCCTGAACGCGTCCGGCGAACTCCTTGGATTCCTCCGCCTTGTCGTGCAGCGTGATCTTCTGGATGATGTCCTGCAACTCAAAAATGGACTTCTGCGAGCTGGCGTTCTCGCGCGACGCCACGTCCAGCGCTTCCTTCGAATCCGAGAAATTCAGATAAAAGGTCTCGATTCCCGCGATGCGCGGGTACGGTGAGGAGTTGGCGTGAATGGAAAGAAACAGGTCGGCCTTCTTTTCGTTGGCCAGCGCGGTCCGTTGCTCGAGCGGGATGAAGGTGTCGTCGCTGCGCGTGTAGATCACCTCCGCGCCCATGCGGTCCTCAATCAGTTTCCCCAGCCGCATGGCGACATCTAGGACCAGGTCCTTTTCCAGCAACCCCTTCGGTCCTTCCGTACCCTGGTCCTGGCCGCCGTGCCCGGCGTCGATGACGATGCGCCCCACCTTTAGCCCCAGCGCGCGCGTCAGCGAATTGTTTCCCGTGCTGGTATGCTTAGCGGCCTTGGGGATCTCGACGGGCGAAACCGGAGGCGCAGGGAGCGCCGCGGGGGGCGCAGGCGGTTCTACCTTGGGCGCAGGCGGTTCTACCTTCGGCGGGGACGCCCTGACCACCGCCGGAAGGGCAGGCGCTGTTGCGGGAACAATCGTGGGGCCGGGCGCCCCAGCCGCCGTGCCTCGCAACTCGATGATGAGGCGGTTGGGATTGGCGAGCTGCGAGGTGCTGGCTTCCACATCTCCGCCCAACTCGAGCACCACCCGAGTCACGCCCGGCGCCGTCTCCGCCGCGCGTATGCGTTTCACCAGCTTGTCGTCGAGATCCTCGGAATAGAAACGCCGCGAATCCATGCGCGGGCGCGCGTCCAGGATGTCGAAGTAGATTCTCTCGGGATTGTGAAGGCGGTCGCTGCGGAATCGAAAATCGCCGGAAACCTCGATGGCCACCCGCGTTACGCCGCTCAGGGACCAGTGGCGAACGGCCGTCACCGAATACAGCGCGGGGCGCTCGGTTTGCGCAACCAGCAAGGAAACCGAAACCGCCAGCGCCGCAATCAGCTTCATACGAGGTTATTGGGTGGAAACGTAGCGCACGCTGCCGTCGGCCTCCACAACTTCCTGAATGTGGTTCGGACCAGTGGGCTTGGTCTCCGCTTCCGGCCGGGTCTGCCCGGCCGCTATCGTTTTCTGTTTGGCGGCCTCGGCCTTCTTGGCCTCTTGCAGTTGCCTGGCCACCAGAATCAAGTAATTCCGCGTCTCGGGGAAGGGCGGCACGCCGTCATACCTGGCCACCGCCGCCTCGCCGGCATTGTACGCCGCCAGCGCCAGCGCGTAATTCCCCCCAAACAGATCCAGCAAGTACTTCAGGTATTTCGAGCCGCCCTGAATATTCTCCGCCGGATTGAATACATTGGAAACGCCGAAACGGCGGGCCGTGGAGGGAATCAGTTGCATCAGCCCCTGCGCGCCTTTAGGCGAAATGGCGAATGGATCGTAATTGCTCTCGACTTTGATGACGGAATGAATCAACTGCGACGGGAGCGAAACCTGAGCGGCAATCTGCTCGATGGCTTCATCGATGCCCGTGGCTGGAGGCGCTTTGGTGTCCGGTGCCACGGCTGCCGGGGAAACCACGCGCGGCGCGACCAGGGCCTCAACCACCCTCTGTTCCGTTACGGGTTTCGAAGTCACCATCACGCTTCTCACCAACTTCCCGGTGCGCAGGTCCGGACGGATGACGGTGGTGATGCGCCGCGGCGCGGCGGTTTCCGTATCCAGGGGGCCGGCGGCCCACAACGCCACGGAGGCCAGCCCCGCGGCACACGTGAGTTTAAAACATAATCTCATCAAAATGTTTTACTCCCCAGTATAGACCAAAACACCGGCATTTTCCATAGGGTGAAGCAAGACGGCAAGCTAAAGCATGCCCCACCTGCGAAACCCAATGTTATCATGTCTCTGTGAGCCACGCGGGGTATGTGCTGGCAGGGGGCCTCAGCTCCCGGATGGGCTGCGACAAGGCGCTGCTGCCGTTTCGCGGCGGCCCGCTTGTGGAATCCGTGGCGTGCGCCGTCGCGTTGGCCGCCGGCAGCGCCGTCCTGGTGGGCCATCCGCGGCTTTACCAACATCTTGGCTACCCGGCCATTCCCGACCTTTACCCCGGAGCCGGCCCGCTGGGCGCAATCCTGACCGCCTTGCACCACACTTCCGCGGATTGGAACCCGGTGGCGGCCTGCGACATGCCCGAACTGTCCGCGAAATTCCTGAGGCTCCTTATAAACGCTGCCGCCGCCGGGCGCTCGGCCGGCGACGCGCTGGTCCCCATCGGACCGTCCGGCCGCCCCGAACCGCTGTGCGCGGTGTATCACCGCCGTTCGCTCCCCGTGTTGGAGCGCGCCCTGCGCCGCGGCGTCCGCTCCGTGAGAGCGGCCCTCGAAGACCTCCGCGCTACCTTCGTCTCCGTACCGGAACTCACGCCTTTTCAAAATGTTAACACTCCCGAGGACTGGGCCGGCTATGCCCCAAAGTGACCCTTATCCGCACTACATCGCGTTCCAGCATGTCTATAAGACGTTCGACAAGCCCGTTTTGGTCGATGTCAGTTTCACTGTGGATCCGGGCGAGACGGTGGCCATTATCGGCCGCAGCGGCGTCGGCAAGTCCGTCACCCTGTCTCACATCATGGGCTTCTTGAAGCCCGACAGCGGCCGGATCGTCGTGGCGCACGAGGACATCACCGACTTCTCGGAGGCGGAGCTTCGCCGCATCCGCAAGAAGGTGACCATGGTGTTCCAGTCGGGGGCCCTCTTCGATTCCCTCACGGTCGGCGAAAACGTGCTCTTTTCGCTCGAGTTGCGCGAGGACTACGACGCCCAGAACAAGGAAGACGTGGTGGACGGGCTGCTTCACATGGTGGACATCGACACGGCCAGGGACGCCTACCCGTCCGATCTTTCCACCGGCTACAAGCGCGCCGTGGCCATTGCCCGCGCCCTGGCCGCCCAGCCGCAGTGCGTCCTTTACGACGAGCCCACGACGATGGTGGACCCCATCATGTCCGACCGCCTGAGCGACCTGATGCTGCGCCTCAAGAAACAGTTGAAGCTGACATCCGTGGTGGTGACGCACGATCTGGACCTGATGTACAAAGTGGCCGACCGCGTGGTTTTCCTGTACGACGGCGGCGTGATTTTCTGCGGACCCACGGCGGATCTGGAGAAATCGGAGCACCCTCACATCCACGAGTTTCTGGAGATGGACCGGGTGGCGAGGGTGTGAAAAAGGCGTTAAACGCCATACTCAAGAAGGCAGGGCTGAAATGAACGCGAGACGCTATCCGGTGGTCATCGAACAAACAGGGACGGGCTACTCCGCGTATTCGCCGGACGTTTCCGGATGTGTGGCCGCAGGCGACACTGAGGAAGAGACGCGTCGAAACTTTCAGGATGCTCTGACTGCGCACTTCCAAGCCATGCGTGAAGTGGGCGAGCAGATCCCGGAACCACACACGTCCGTCGATTACGTGGAAGTCGCCGCGTAGCTGGCACGTTTCGGCCGGGTCCCTGGGGCGGGGGCCAGGACCTATACGCAGGGGGTGCCCAGTTTGCGTGGCCTCAGGACAAAAGAACGTTATGTCGGACTATCCGACGAGGCCTCACTGGTCATCGGTTCATGACCTGTTGAGTTCTCCGATGGGGCCCCAGTTGTTGAGATAATCTGTGAAGTCGCGCTCTTCGTTACTCTTGAACTCGCCTCGTGCTATGAGCAACTGATCCGGGCGTTTAAGACCCCGCGTTTCCCAGCACTTGTCCTTTTCCGTGACCCAGAGGCAGCTTTGGAAGATTTTCGGGTTCCCCTGATGAATGGCATCAAGCCGCCTCAATAGTTCAGCGGGCGTGATGATTACGAAGTCGTAGCTGCGGCACGCGAACCCGACGAGAACGAAGATCCAATAGTCGGCAGGAGATGCCGCGATCTTCTGTCGGTTAAGCGCCCACCATCCGCAGACACGCAACGGTTTCCGAACTTGCGCCCAGCCTCGCCTTCTGACACGCTACGAATGGACTCCCTAACCATGAAACGTCACCTTGCTTGCCTGGCACTTGCACTGCTGGCGCTGAGCCGCCCGGCGTGGTCCATGACCGAGGCGGAACGCCGCCAGTATCTCGAGAAGCTTCTCGAAACGCTGTCGGATGTGCCGTCGTTCACGCAGTGGCTTCAGAAGACCGGCGAACTGCCGCCCGACTTCGACGCGCTCCCGAAGGTCAATGGCCTTCCCGACCCGTTGAAATTCCTGGATGGCCGGCCGGTGCGAACGGCCGCGGAATGGAGATTGCGGCGCGCCGAAATCCGGCAACTCTTCGAGAAGTACGATGTGGGGACGTTCCCACCCAAACCCAAGCTGGATCGCGTTGTGGCGCTCGATGAGACGCCCGGCAACGGGTACACGGTGCGCAACGTGCGTTTGGAATACGGCCCCGGGAGCAAGGGAACCACGCGTGTGCAGGTGATGATCCCCGACGGCAAGGGGCCGTTTCCGGTGCTGATCAGCCCCAACCTGGCCGGATGGGCGCCCTCCCTGCTGCGCCGCGGTTACATCTCCTGCGGATACGCCGGCAACGACGGCATGGATGACGAAGCCGCGCTGGCCGCGGTCTATCCCGAATATGATTTTGCCACTCTGCCGCGCCGTGCCTGGGCCGCCGGCATGATCCTCGATTACCTGGAGACGCTGCCCCAGGCGGATATGAAGCGCGTGGCCATGTTTGGGTACTCGCGCGATGGCAAGATGGCGGCCATCGCCACGGCCCTGGATGAGCGCATCGCCGCCGTGATCGCCGGCAGCACGGGCGTGGGCGGACTGCTGCCGTGGCGGCTCTCCGGCGAGCGCGGCTATGGCGAGGGGATCGAGACCACCACGCGAAGCTTCCCCACTTGGTTCGTTCCGCGCCTGCGCTTCTTCTCGGGCTGCGAGGACCGCTTGCCCGTGGATGGCAACCTGCTGGCCGCCATGATCGCACCGCGCGCAGCCCTCATCGAGTACGGGCTGAACGACGAAGTATCGAACTCGTGGGCCCTCGAGCAGGTGTACCATTCCGCCCTGAAGGTCTACACCCTGCTAGGCCAACCTGGCCGCTTGGGCCTGCTCCGCGTTCCGGGTTTTCACGGCGCCAACGACCAGGAGGCCTTTCTCGATTGGCTGGACATCCAGTTCGGCCGATCGACCCGCACCTGGGACAACCATCTGCTGTTCCCATGGGACTTCGACAAGTGGCGCGCCAACAGCAAGGTGACCGTGGATTTGACTCGCTATCCGCCGCGCGCCTCCGACGACATTCTCTCGGTGGTATCCACTGCCGGCTGGGAGAAAAAAGTCGCCGGTATCCGCCAGTCCATCGAGTGGATGCTCGGCGACGAGCCTTCCATGATGCCGCCGGCCGCAGGACGCGGCATACCAGGCAGCGGACGCGGCGCTGCAAACCCCGGCCAGACCACCCCCGACCTGGTCAATTGGGTCATCCAGCGCGGTGGCGGTTCATTTGGCTGGCTCGAGCCGCAGAAAAGTCAGACCACTTCCCGCCCGATCAGTTTCGGGTTCAACGTCCGGGGCGACCTCTACTATCCGGCCAAGACTCCTGAGAACGCCAAGCTCCCCACCGTGATCTGGCTGCACGGATACAGCTATCAGCTCGGCTACATGTGGGTCTACCACAACGACCTGCACCCCATCCTGGCGCTGGTGCGGGCGGGCTACGCCGTGCTGGCCTACGATCAAAGCGGCTTCGGCAGCAGGATGAGCGAGACCGGACCGTTCTACGACCGTTACCCGCGCTGGTCGCGGATGGGCAGGATGGTGGAAGACGCGCGCGCCGCCATCGACGCTCTCCAGAAAGACAGCCTGGTGGATGCGCAGCGCATCTATCTGTTCGGCTACTCGATGGGCGGGGCGGTGGGCCTGTATACAGCCGCGCTCGACCCGCGGGTGAGAGGAGTGGTTTCGATTTGCGGATTCACCCCCATGCGCACCGACACCGCCGCGCGCGGCACTGGCGGAGTGGCGCGCTACAGCTTCCAGGACGGCCTGATTCCACGCCTCGGGTTTTTTGTTGGCCACGAAGCCCAGATCCCCTACGACTTTCACGAATTGTTGGCTGCGATTGCGCCGCGCCCGGTGCTGGTGATGCAGCCGCAATTGGACCGCGACGCCACGCCTGGCGATGTTCACGCCGCCGTCGAGCAGGCCAGGAAGGTATACTCGCTCTTTGGCGCCTCCGACAAGCTGGCGCTCTACGAGCCCTGGGACTACAACCGGCTCCCCGAGAAATCGCAGGACCACCTGATCGAATGGATGGCCGCGAACTTACGTTCCACGCCGGCAGAGGCGCAAACACGCGACCAGGTCCGCCTCAACCAGATCCAGTTGATCGGAAGCCATAACAGCTATCATGCCGGTTTGGCTCCCAGCGAAGCCGTTCTGCTGCGGAAAGCCGACCCGAAAACGGCGGCCACCCTCGACTATCGCCATCCCGCACTCGACGTTCAGCTTGCCAACGGAATCCGGCAACTGGAGCTGGACATCTTCGCGGATTCCAAAGGCGGGCGATACGCCAACCCTGCCGGTCTCCGAATGGTTGCGCAAGCCGGGCTGCCGGCCGACCCTCCCTATGATCCCGAAAGGCTCATGCGGAAGCCGGGGTTCAAAGTCATGCACATGCAAGACATCGATTACCGCAGCAATTGCCAGCCCTTCACGGCGTGCCTGGGCGTCATTCTTGGCTGGTCCAAAGCGCATCCCGGGCATCTGCCCATATTCATTCTCGTCGAGAGCAAGGAGGGAGAGCCGGAACGCGACTTCCAGGTGGTTCCCGAGGCCTTTACCCCGGCGGTCTTCGATGCCGTCGACCAGGAAATCCGCTCGGTGTTCCCGCGCTCTGCCATCATTACCCCGGACGACGTCCGCGGCAAGCATGCCACGCTCGAAGAGGCCATCCTCACCAGCGGCTGGCCTAGTCTGGAGTCGGCCCGCGGCAAGTTCGTTTTCCTTCTCGACCAGCGAAAAGCCGGCCCCGCCTATCTGCAAGGTCATCCCTCCCTCGAGGGACGCGTGATCTTCACCAATGCCGAGCCGGGATCGCCCGACGCGGCGTTCGTCGAAGTCAACGACCCGTTGAAAGACCCGGCTCTGATTCCGAGCCTGGTGCGCAAAGGATATCTGGTGCGGACCAGAACCGACGCCGAACTGGAGCAGGCCCGCGCCGGAGACGTGAACCAAAGAGACGCCGCGCTCTCGAGCGGAGCCCAGATCCTGAGTACCGACTTCCCCTTCCAGGAGCGGGCCACCTGGACCGGCTATGCGGTGAGCTTTCCGGAAGGCGCCATTGCGCGCTGCAATCCCGTCGCCAAGCCGTCCAACTGCACGGCGCAACGTCTGGAAGCGCTGGATTCACGCTAAAGTCCACGGTTTTCCGCAACGCCGCTTGACCCGGCGCCTGCCTTGCTATAGCATCGTGACACCGGAGGCATCTCCATGAATCGCAGAAGCTTCTTCGAGTTGGCCGCGGGAACGGCCGTGGCCGCCTTCGAGGACAACGCCATCGGGCGCGCCTCGGCCGCCGTGAAGGGGCAGACGCCGGAAGACGTCGCGGCCGATGAAGATTACTGGGCCGAGATCCGCAATGCCTTTACCATCGACCGCAACATCGTCAATCTGAACAATGGCCATGTCAGCCCCGCGCCGCGCGTGGTGCAAGAGGCCATGCGGCGATACCTCGAGTACAGCGACATGGGGCCGTGGCACACCATGATCAATGTTCTGGAGCGCCAGGCGGAAGCGGTGAGGCGCAGGCTGGCCGAGGCCGCCGGCTGCGACCCCGAAGAGATGGCCATCACCCGCAACGCCAGCGAGTCCCTCGAGAACGTGCAGTACGGCATCGACCTGAAGCCGGGCGATGAGGTGCTCACCACCAACCAGGACTATCCGCGCATGCTCACCACCTTCCGGCAGCGGGAACTGCGCGAGGGAATCGTGCTGAAGACCATCTCCTTCCCCGTGCCTCCCCCCAGCATGGACGATCTTTACCAGCGGTTCGAGCGGGCCGTGACGCCCAAGACCAGAATGATCCTGGTGTGCCACATCACCAACCGCACCGGGCAGATTTTTCCGGTCAAGAGGATCTGCCAGATGGCCCATGCGCGGAATATTCCGGTGATTGTCGACGGAGCGCATGCCTTCAGCCACTTCCCGTTCCGGATCTCCGATCTGGAGTGCGACTACTACGGGGTGAGCCTGCACAAGTGGACTTGCGCCCCCGTCGGGACGGGGTTCCTTTATGTCCGCAAGTCGCGCATTGCGAGCACTTGGCCGCTGATGGCCTGCGAAAAGAGTCAGACCAGCGACATCCGCAAGTTCGAAGAGATCGGGACGCACCCGGCGGCCAACCACGACGCCATCAGCGAAGCCCTGGTTTTCAACGAGAACATCGGCATCGACCGCAAGGCGGCGCGGCTGCGCTACCTGCGCGACCGCTGGGCCAACCGGCTGGCGCAAAACCCCAAGTGCCGTATCCTCCACAGCCAGGATCCGCAGCAGTCGTGCGGCATCGGATTCCTGAGCTTCAACGGGGCGGATGCCTTAAAGGTTCACGATGCGCTGTGGTCGAAGTACAACATTCTGACGGCGTATATGCCCCACGCGGAGTACACCGGGCTTCGCATTACACCCCACATTTACAGTACGCTGCGGGACATCGACTTCTTCAGCGAGGCGGTGGAAAAGGAAGTCAAGAACAGCTAAGAAGCTTTCAGCCGTCAGCTTTCAGCCACACCGGCGCGGTCCTGGGCTGACGGCTGACCGCTGATTGCTGAAAGCTTCAGTGCGTGGCCAACGCCAGGTTCACCGTACCGGAGTACAGACCGGGGGAAAGATTCCGCGGCGCGGCCAGTGCGAAGCTCACCGCACACGTGAGGATTCCCGACCGCTGCCATCCCAGCACGAGGTCCTGGGTGGTGCCCGGTTGGAAAGTGCCGTTGGAACACGTAGCCGCCTGGCCCCCCGCGGTGGCACGGGCAGTCGATCCCGCCCAGCCGACTTGGGTAACCGGCACCGGGCCATCCGGGCCGTTAGGGTTTTGGGGTCCAGCGCCAGTTCAAAATCGCCCTCGCGGACGTTGTAGAGCGTGAAGACTCCCTGCTTGTTGGTGGTGGTGTAGCGGCTGCCGGGCGCCAGCCGGATGACGATGTCTTCGAGCGGCGCCTGCTCGGGTCCGTGTAACCTGCCTTGGATCGTTACCAGAGGCAACACTTCAAAGTCGGCTCGCGAGGGGCGCCGCGGCTGAATCAGCACTTGGGATTTCTGCGCCTCGCCAGGATCGAAATCCGCGGGCAGTTGCGCCAGCGCCAGCGCCACTTCGTGCGGCCCCTCCGGAATGCTCTTGAAGTAGTAGTGACCATCGGGCCCGGTGAATTCGGTCTGGCCGCCATCCAGGCTCACCGGAATGCCTGGCACATAAGAAGCGGCGGCCAGCATCTTCAGCTTCACCACACCTTCCACATAAGCCCCTGCCAACGAAATCGTGGCTGATGCGAACACAAGATTGACGATGTGAGTTTCCCGGTGCGGAGCGCCCGCGCAGCCATGTTCTTGGTGTTCCACAAAGGGCAGTTTGTGCAACGAGCGGCGGAAGCCCCGGTGTTAAGCGCGGTCCTCCCCGCGCGGGCAAAGGCGCGGCCTGTCGTATTCTTGGAGTCCTGAGCGTATATTCCCGCACAAATGCAGCACCGGCAGCACGGTATGATGCTGATTCTGTACAACCGGCGAATGTTTGGGGGGGGCGGGAACGCAAGCTAACCCGCGTTGTCCCAAACCAAATGTTCGGGATCGAGCGCCGACCACTTTAGTTAGCAGGCCAGCCTGAACTCATGACAACGAGACAGATCCAGGATTCAGAGGGGAGGATAGGGAAATGAAAATTTTTCGCATTCTCACGGTTTCGCTCGCCCTGGCCGCGCTGGCAATTGGCGCCGTGGTTCGACTGAATCCGTCATTCATGATTCTGGCTGCACGGGATGTCCATGTGCGAAGTCCATTCTGCTCGGCCTGGAAGGCAAGCCTGGACGACCGCATCAAATTGCAACAGCAGGCCGTCACCGAGGAGATCGCCAAAGCCAGCCACTTGGTGCGGCGTGACGCCGGCCTGGCGCTGTGGAGCACGCCCCGCGGCGAATTCTGGATTCCCGACGACGGGAGCGAGCGGATCCTGGCGCTCCTGCTGGCTCAGGAAGAGCGGAACATCTACGGGACGGGCGAGTGGGGCGTGCAGCGCGGAGACGTGGTGCTGGATGTCGGCGCCTATATCGGCACGTGGACCAGGCAGGCGCTGGCACGGGGCGCGAAACTGGTTGTGGCGATCGAGCCGACACCGGCCTCAGTGGAGTGCCTGAAGCGCAATCTAGCCGCGCCGATCGCCGCGGGCAAGGTTATCGTTTACCCCAAAGGCATCTGGGATTATGAGGGCACTCTGACCCTGTTCGCCAACAGCAAGAGCGGCGTCGGCAACAGCTTTGTCGAGCAAAATGGGGTTACGGAAAAAGTCGATGCCATCCCCGTGACCACCGTCGACAAACTGGCGGCCGGACTGCGGCTGACGCAAGTCGATTTCATCAAAGCCGATGTGAAGGGCGCGACCGAGCGGCTGCTCCGTGGCGGATCCGGGGTAATTCAGCGCAACCGGCCCCGGATCGCCGTATCCACCGAAGAGGTGGCCGACGACGCGCTTGCCATCTCCAGTCTGGTCCGGAAGATTCAACCTGCCTATCAAATGAAATGCGGCCCATGTTTGACGGACCGTAAAGACATTTACACTGACGTCCTGTTCTTCCGTTGATCCGCGCTACTATATCTTCGAGTTGAGATAGGAGTCGATCGGGACTTATGGAACTGGCTGCCATGTGGTTTCTGTTTACGCGGAGGCTCCGGTAGTTTGACTGTTGTCGCCAGACGATGGCGAAGCCTGAAGAACCGTCCAGCCGCGGGTATTGCCGAACATACGGAAGGTGTCCGGAGAATCCGCGGCGCCATTTTTTTCGGTCGCCGGATTTGTGTCCCGAGCGCCGCCGCCCCTACTGCTGCTTGGCTTCCAGTTCGGCCCAGCGGGCGTAGAGCGCTTGCACACGGGCTTCGGCGGATTGCAGTTTGTCGTAGCAGACATGTAACCGCGGGCCGTCCGAGACCACCTCGGGCAAATGCATTTCGGCGCGGATGGCTTCGAGCGCCCGCTCGGCTTCCAGAATGAGCGTCTCCATCCGCTCCCACTCGCGGGCTTCCAGGTAAGTGAGTTTCTTTTTGGCGGGGGCGGATGCGGATGCCGCTCTCGGCGAAGCTTCCCGTTTCTCGGGCTTGGCGGGGGCACGGCCCTGCCCCGCCTCCTCCCATTGCCAGTAGTCGGCGTAGAGTTGCGCGCCGCCTTGGCCATCGAGGCCCAGCACACCGGTCGAGACGCGATCCAGCAGGTAGCGGTCGTGCGTGACCAGCACCAGTGCGCCGGGGAAATCGGTGAGGCTGTCTTCGAGCACTTCGAGCGTGGGGATGTCGAGATCGTTGGTGGGCTCGTCGAGCAGCAGCAAATCGGCGGGCTGGAGCATGAGACGCGCGATCAGGACGCGCGCCTGCTCGCCGCCGGAGAGGCTCGATATGGGCCGGTCGAGCTGGCCGCCGTCGAACAGGAAGCGTTTGGCCCATCCGGCGACGTGAATCGGGCGGTCGCGAAAGATCACGGTGTCGCCATGCGCGCCGAGGCCCTGGCGCAGGGTCTGGGTGGGATCGAGACGCTCGCGCGCATGGTCGAAGTAAACGATGCGCAGCGCGGGAGCGCGCTCGAGGCGGCCGCTGTCGGGCTCGAGTTCGCCGGCCAGTAGGCGCAGCAGCGTCGTCTTGCCGGCGCCATTGCGGCCCAGCAGGCCTAGCCGCGCGCCGGGCGTGAGCGTGAAGCTCAGGTCGCGAAACAGCGTGCGGCCGCCGAGTTCCTTGGAGATGTTCTCGACTGAGACCAGGCGCTTGGTGCGCCGTTCGCTGGCGGTGAAATCGATCTGCGCCACGCCCTTCACGGAACGCGATTCGAGATCGGACAATTCGCGCATGAGGCGGCCGGCTTCATCGATGCGGGCGCGCGATTTGCCGGTGCGGGCCTTAGGGCCGCGGCGCAGCCACTCCACTTCGCGCCGGACCTTGTTGGCCAGCGATTCCTGGCGGCTGGATTGCGCCAGCAGAAACTCTTCCTTGGTTTCCAGGAAGTGGCTGTAGCCGCCCTCGACGCGGAGGATGCCTTCGGGATAGACGCGGTCGATTTCGGCCATGTCGTTGACCACGTTGTCCAGGAAGTAGCGGTCGTGGCTCACCACCACGCTGGCGAAGGGAGCGGTGGAGAGCAGCTTTTCCAGCCACAGGATGCCTTCCAGATCGAGATGGTTGGTGGGTTCGTCCAGAAACAGCAGGTCGGGCTGGAGCGCGAGTTCGCGAGCGATGGCGAGCCGCCGCGTCCATCCGCCGGAGAGCGATTCGGTGCGGACGGCGCCGTCGGTGAAGCCGGCGCGGCCCAGGGTGATGTTGATGCGCGCCGCGCGCTCGAGATCGTCGAGACGCTCGTGGGCGATGGCCTCGGCGACTATTCCCGCGGCCGTCCGCCCGCCGGGGAAAGCGGCCTGCTGCGGCACGTAGCCTATACGGGTGTTGCGGCGCATGGAAATGGAACCGGAATCCGGCTCGAGTTGGCCGGAGAGAATCCGCAGCAGGGTGGATTTGCCGGCGCCGTTGGGGCCGATCAGGCCGAGCCGCTCCCCTTCGGAAATGCCCAGCGAGATGTTCTCGAACAACGCGCGCGAGCCGAAGGTCTTGGAGATGGAGGTGCAGCTTTCGAGCAGGGCCATCTATTCGTATCTCAGCGCCTCGACGGGATCGAGTTGCGCGGCCTTCACCGCCGGCCAGACACCGAAGAAGACGCCTATCGCCACCGAGACCGTGAAACCGGTCACCAAAGCCCATGCGGGCACCACGGAAGGCAGCGAAGGCACCAGCGCGCCTACCAGCATGGTGATGAGAATGGCGATGGCGATGCCCAGCACCCCGCCGGCGCCGGTGAGCGTCATGGCTTCCACCAGGAACTGGCCGATAATGTCGCGGCGGCGCGCGCCCACCGCCTTGCGCACGCCGATTTCCCGCGTGCGCTCCGTCACGCTCACCAGCATGATGTTCATGACGCCGATGCCGCCCACCAGCAGGCCCAGAGCCGAAATCGCGATGGCTACCAGGCCGATGAGGCTGGTGATGTTGTCGAACTGCTGGATGATCTGGTCGGGCGTCGAGATGGCGAAATCGTCTTCGGCGCCCGTGGCGAGACGGCGGATGCGGCGCATGACCCCTTCCACCTCCTGGTAGGCCCCCTCGCGCATACCGGGCCGGGCCTTGGCGGTGATCATGAAACTGTCCACCTGCGGGTAACGGCTTTCGGCCGTGCGTAGCGGAATATCGACGGCGTTGTCCATGCCGTTTTCGCCGAAGAATCCGCCCTTGGCCTTGGCGTAGACGCCGGCGACGGTGTACTCCGCGCCATCCATCATGAAAGCGCGATCCACCGCATGGCCGTTCGGGAAAAGGGCCTCCGCCACGCTCGCTCCGATGACGGCCACGTGCGCGCCGCGCTGGTCTTCCTCGGGCGTGAAGAAGCGGCCCGCGTCAAGATCGCGCGGCGAAATCTCCGCCATATTGGGAGACAGGCCCGAGACGTTGATGGTATCGGACTCGTAACCCGGCACGCGCGCGGTGATGGGTTTCCCATCCACCACCGGCGGGATGTAGAGCACCAGGCCGGCGTCTTCCACGGAGCTGCACCAGCGCTTGATGTACTCGGCGTACTCGGGCTTCATGGCGCGGCGCTTGCGCTCCTTGGGAGAAGGATTCATGCTCGGGTCGCCGGAGCTCTTGAACAGGAAGATGTTGTCCGGGCCGAGTTGCTGGAAGAAGGTCACCACTCCCTGGCGCAAGCCGGTGAGCAGCGAAGCCACCGTCACCACCGTGGTGATGCCGATGACGATGCCCAGGATGGTGAGCAGCGACCGGAAGCGGTGGGTCCACACCGCGCCCACGGCTACGTGCATGTTCTCCGCTATGCTGATGTTCACCGTTCACTCCGCACGAAGGGCCACCACCGGATCGAGCTTCGCCGCGCGCGCCGCCGGATACCAGCCGGAAGCGATGCCCACAATGCTCGAGACCGCCAGCGACAGCATCACGTAGTCCAGCGTGATATGGAGCGATAGGTCGAAGACGCGGCCCAGCGCCATGGTGGCGAGCGCGCCCAGACCCACGCCGCAGGCCCCGCCCATAGTCGCCAGCACCACGGCCTCGATCAGAATCTGCAGCATGATGTCGCTCCGGCGCCCGCCCACCGCCTTGCGGATGCCGATTTCCCTCGTGCGCTCCGTCACGCTCACCAGCATGATGTTCATGATGACGATGCCGCCCACCACCAGCGAGATGCAGGTGACCGGCACCACCACCGCGGCCACCATGCTCAGCAACTGGTCGATGAAGCCGCGGATGGCATCGGGCGTGAGCGTGTCGAAATTGTCCTCCTGGCCGGGTCGCGCATGGAAGCGGGTGCGCAGCGCCACGCGCGTTTCATCCAGCGCCCCGTTCAACGTAAGGCCGCTCGCGGGCTTGGGCCGGCCGAAAAGCGCGAAACCGGTGCCGGGACCGTACATCCGGTTGAAGGCCGTGATGGGAATGTAGATGGACTTGTCCTGGTCGCGGCCAAAGGCCGAGCCGAGCCGCTCCTGGACGCCGATGACCGTGAATTCGATGCCTTCAATCCGCACGATCTGGTTGAGCGGCGAGGCATCCCCTGGAAACAGCGTGGTCCGGACGGTGTCGCCGATGACCGCGACGAAGGCCCGGGAATGCTCCTCCTGATCCGTGAAGAAGCGGCCGTCCACCACACCGATATCGCGGATACTGGCCATGTCGGCGGCCACCCCGAGCATGGTGGTGTCTTCGCAAATCAGATTTTCCCGCTTCACGTCGGAGACGTGATTGCGGTAAGGGCTGTACAGCACGCTATCCCCGTTGACCGCTTCGACGAAGCGGTAATCCTCCGTGCGAATGGGTTTGTTGCGCTTCACTTTGTCGAAGTACTCGCGGCGGCTCAGGCGGCCGGTGGCGGCGATCTGCGCCACCAGAAACGATTCCGAGCCGAACGCCTTGGCCGTGCTCTCGTCGGCGTAGACACCCAGCCCTGCGATGGCGGCGCCCACCATGATGACGCTCGCCACCCCGATAATCACGCCCAGCAGCGTCAGGAAGCTCCGCAGCTTGTGCGCGCGGATCGAATCCATCGCCAGCCAAAACGCGTTTTGGAATTGATGCCAGGAGCGGGAAATCCCCGGGCCGGATTGGGCCATCTGTATTTAGGATAACGTATGATGAAGGTTCGGCACCACCAATGCCCACGCTGCGCCTCGCCTACACCACCCAATTCCTGATCGCGCTGATTGCCGTTTTTGTGTTGTGGAGCCAGGTGGGCGGCCAGAGCCACCTGGACCTGATGCCCTGGTACCTCAAGCTGGCTCTCGGGGCCGGGGCTGCATTCGCCGTGGTGAAGGCCACCGCCGCCGCCGTTTCGCACGAGCACGCGTGGAACGGCCGGACCCTGAAGTGGTTGGGGATCATGGTGGCGTTGCTGGTGGGCTGCGGCCTGGCCAGCTACTATTGCCACATGTACCTGGAAACCGACGAGGGAGACGATCAGCAGGACAGCAGTCTGTCTTCGGCGATCGTGGTGCCGCCCTGCGGACGCGTCTGAAGCGCCCGCGCCGGAACGCCATGTTACCCTGAGCTTCATGCGAAAGTTCGCTGTAATCGCCGTTATCGCGGGCTGCCTGCCGACGTTTGCATGGGGGCCCGAGGGGCACAGCCTGGTGGCCCGGATCGCCGACGCCCAGCTTACCCCAGCGGCGCGCGCGCGGGTGGCCGCAATCCTGGGACCCGACACCACCATGGCTTCCATTTCCAGTTGGGCCGACGAGGTTCGCCGGTCGCGCGCCAACACCGCGCCGTGGCACTACATCGACATTCCCATCGATAAGCCGCACCTCGACATGGCGCGCGATTGTCCCAAGGGCGATTGTGTCATTGCCAAGATCGAGGATTTCCGGAAAGCGCTGAACGACGCCGCCATCGCGCCGGCCGAGCGTCGCGAGGATCTGATGTTCCTGATCCATTTCATCGGCGACATGCACCAGCCGCTGCACTGCTCGGATAACAAGGACAAGGGCGGCAACGACGTGCACGTGGAATTCTTCGGCCGGCGAACGAACCTGCACAGCGTCTGGGACAGCGGTTTGCTGGGCCGTATGGGCACCGAAGACCAGTTATTCGGCCCGCTCTCGACGGAGTCCGCGCGCCGCGCCAGGAAGTGGTCGAAGGGCACGGTGGAAGATTGGGCGGAACAGGCCCACAAGGCGGCGCAGAAGATGGTCTACGGCCGGCTACCGAAAGTGGCGGCGGGCGCCCCGGTTCCCATCGACGCGGCGTATGAGAAAAGGGCGGACCCGCTCATCCGCCAGCAGATCGAGAAGGCCGGCGCGCGGCTGGCGGTAGTGTTGAACGCGACGCTGCGGTAGGGGAGAACGACACCGCCGCCGGAGGGCCGATGTTATACTTTAGTTTAACTGGAGGCAAGCGATGGCGACGGTGACTCTTCGCAACCTGGGCGGGTCGGTGGTCGTGGCAGTCCCCAAGAAAATCCTCAGTCTGGTAGACCTCAAGGCCGGGTCGCAAGTGCGGATTGGTGTCGAGAACGGCCGGGTCGTTTTCGAGCCCCAGACCAAGCCTCACTATACCCTGGCGGAATTGCTTGCGAAGTCCCCTCGGAAAGCGCTCAAGCCCTCCCGCAGAGATCGTGAGTGGCTCAGCGGCGGGCCGGTGGGAAAAGAGGCAATTTGAAACGCGGCATTCCCGATCGGGGAGACGTTCTAAACCTCGACCTTGACCCGGCTAAGGGCCGCGAACAGCGCGGGAAACGGCCGGTTCTCGTCCTCTCCGTGTCCGAGTTCAACCGGTTCGGACTGATACTGGTTTGCCCCATCACCCAGGGCGGCGGATTTGCCAGAGAGCACGGCTTCGCGGTTCCCTTGAGCGGCGCCGGGACACGAACGCAGGGAGTCGTTCTATGCAATCAAGTACGCACGGTTGATTACAAGGAACGAGGCAGCGGGTTCTCGGAATCGTTGCCTGGGAATCTGGTCGAAGAAGTGCTCGCGAGGGTACGAACGTTGACCGACTAGGGAGCTTTGCGGGCGCGGCCCCGTTGGGTCTCGCACTGAAGCGGTTTGCTGGGCCGTATAGGAACCGAAGAGCAGCCGGATTCTGCATCTGGCGCTGGAACCGGCCGACCCGCGCACCGGCATCTTCACCAGCGGCATCGTTTCCTAGGGGCCGGGCTGGAGAATCGCTCTGTACTTCAGCGGATCCAAACATGCGGGAGAGAATCTGGCCGAGTTGCTGAAGCGGCGTCCACCGGGACTGGCTCCCCTGATCCAGATGCGACGCCTTGTCGCGGAACACGCCCCGGCTGTCGGAAGGGGTGGAACTTCCGCTGGCCAACTGTATGTCGCACGGAAAGCGCCAGTTTAGTGGATGCCCTGGAACTATCGCGAGACGCTGGCGCGGCTCGCCACGCCTGCGGCTGCGTAATATGATGAATCCTGCGGATCGTCTCTGGCCATGTGGGAGCGTCACTCGAAAATCGCCGAAAAACGGGCCTCTCAGAACGTAAACTCGCGTAAGGTTTTCGGCCAGGCCCCCGCCGTCTTTACAACGTGCCCGACTCCGACGACGACATGTACGAGCGCAAGGTGATCGATGAAAGCCGCGTGCCGCTCGGGGAGATAGTGCCCGGTGTGGGGACTCAGTTGGCATATCTGTTGGAGATCGGAGACGGGCACGGACGGCAGTCGGCGAGCGGATTCCAATCCGCGAGGCTTGAGGATTTCTGGAATGTGGTCTTCGGCAAAATCAGGACGGTGTAAGGTTGCGATTCGGGCTTCGGTCTGGCTGGTGCTGGCGATTGCGTATTTCGGCGCGGTCTTGCTGCACCAACCCGGGGTTTACGATGAGGGGCTGATTGTCTGCGGCGCGGAACGGGTCGCGCACGGCCAAGTTCCGTACCGCGATTTCTATACCGGTTACCCTCCTGCCCAGTTTTATACGATTGCCGCGGTCTTTCGGGCCTTTGGCACGACCCTGCTTGCCGAGCGAGTGTGGGATACGTTATGGCGGATGGCAATTGTCGGATTGGTTTGTGTTTTGGTGGGAAGGGCGGCCGGCCGGCGGCCACACCCGCTACCTTTGATCTGCATAGGGATCTTAACCGGAGCCGCGGACTTCCACTTGTATCCGATGATTAGCGGCACGCTGTTCGGTGTTGGGGCGCTCTGGTGCGCCACTCGTTATCTAAATGGGCACGGAATACGGTGGTTGTGGTTTTCCGGGTTGGTGGCAGGCGCGGGTGTCCTGTACCGGCACGATCTCTTGTTCTGCGTATGCGCGGCCGTGACGATTGCGGCTTCCTATCGGGCAATCGCTGAACGGAAGGGGGAATGGCTGAGAGCCCCCGGCGTATTCCTGGCTGGTGTGCTTTTGCTCGTGGCGCCGTTGGTTTTTGTGGTCTGGTCGGCCGTGCCGCACGATGTGCTGAGGCGGGCATTTTTCGAGTTCATGACGACCAACGTGGCCGCCCGCCGCATGCCTTTGCCGGCGCCGTCGATCCCGGCGTTGGGGGACTTCTATCTACCGCTCGCGATTGTAGCGGTGAGCGCAGCCAGATTGCGATGGACACCCGCCGCGCAACGACCCGTCATGTTGCTCTGGTTGCTGAGCGGTGGATTGACGCTGGGGCTTGCTACACAGAGGTTGGACACAGTGCATGCATACCCGGCGATCCTTTTTTCGCTGGTGCTGCTTTCGTGGCACTTGTCGGAACCGGAATCGCGGAATCAAAACATCTTGTCCTCCGTGTGGCGGGCCGCCGTTCTGTGGGTGGTTATCCTCTGCTATGGGATAGGGCCATTGGTCTTGTGGAGATCGGAAGTGGCGGAGATCATGCGCGTGCCACCCTCGGAGATCGCGCGCGCCGGCCCCGTCAGGCTGGCGCCGGACCAACAAGAGGCGATCCAATATATCCAACGGCATCTGCCGGCGGGCAAGCCGCTATATGTCGGCACGGCCACTCACAGGCTGGCGTACTTCAACGACGCGCTGTTCTATTTCCTCGCGGATCGTCCGCAAGTTACGCGTTTTGATATGTTCCTGCCGGGCGTTACGAACGTTGCC
>PMYB01000216.1 GCA_003170915.1 Bryobacterales bacterium
CCCGTGGGACGCACGGCGACGGCTCAAACAGACCTCCAAATGCACGCCGAGATTCTTTCCTGGTCGCGGTCCCAGGGCCTGTTTGCCGGACTTGCTCTGGAAGGAGCCACCCTGCGGGAGGATCTGGATGACAACAACACGCTCTACGGCAAGAGACTCGAGAACCGGGACATTGTGACCAGCGGCAGGGCTGCACCCAAATCGGGCGTCGCCTTGATCGGTCTCCTGAACAAGCAATCGGCGCGAGGGCGCTAGTTTGAGTGAAAAGAGAACGGAGGACCAAGAATGAAGTTCATCAGCGTGTTTCTGACGGTATGCGGACTCGTGGCGGCCCAGTCGTCGCAAGCTCCCAACCCCGTTCAGCAGTCAACCGAGAATGCGGCCCGGATGGCCGCCGGCGCGATGCCCATCTATCGCGTCACCGTGGTCGAGCGGACCACAAAGGCGATTAATTACAATCACCGCAGCGGATCCACTAAGATCGATTTCCGCGGAACGCCGCTCTTACCCGAGGCCCGCGGCGAAGCCACTGTGGAGAGCAAACAAGGCGTCATCAAGATCGACGCGCGCATGGAGAAACTGCAGCCCGCCACCAAGTTCGGTCCCGAGTACCTGACCTATGTGATGTGGGCCGTCACCCCTGAGGGCCGTGCCACCAACGTTGGCGAAGTGCTCCTGAATGGAGACAAGACCAGGCTGGATGCCACCACCGAGTTGCAGTCGTTCGGCTTGATCGTAACCGCCGAACCGTATTTCGCGGTAACTCAACCCAGCGACGTCGTGGTCATGGAGAATTTCGTCCGGAACGATACGGTTGGAACCATTGAACAGGTCGACGCGAAGTACGAGCTCTTACAGCGGGGCCAGTATACCCTAAACGTGGACCCAGCCGAAATCAAGCCCGTGCGGCTGAACTCGAAGGTGCCATTGGAGCTTTACGAGGCGCGAAATGCCGTCCAGATTGCGCGCTGGACCGGCGCTGACAGGTACGCCCCCGAGACCTTCCAGAAGGCCGTCCAGGGCTTGGGGAACGCCGAGGGCTATCTGACGGGTAAGGCGGGAAGGAAGCCCATTGGCACGGTGGCGCGCGAGGCCGTCCAAATGGCCGAGGATGCCCGCATCATTACCGTCAAGAAGATCGATGCGGAGCGGCTGGCCAACGAGCGCCAGGCTGGGGCGCAGCGTGAGGCTCTAGCCGAAAGCCAGCGCGCCGAGGCACAAGCCAACACCGCGCGTGTTACCGAGGACGCCGACGCGGCGCGGCTTGCCGCGCAGTCCGAAGCCGGCCGCGTCGAGCGGGAAAACGCCGCGAAGATGGAGACCGCTCGGAATGAAGCGGATCGCGCCAAGCTCGACAGCGACACACGGATGGCCGCCGCCAAGAACGAAGCGGACCGGCTGAAGAATGAAAACGACGCCAGGACGGCGGCTGCCCAGAACGAAGCGGATCGCCTGAAACGGGATAGCGATGCGCAGATGGTTGCGGCGCAGACCGAGGCCGATCGTCTGAAACGCGAGAACGACGCGCAGCGGGCTGGCGCCCAGGCGGACCTGGATCGCGCGGCCAAGGACAAGGCGCAAGCGGAGGCGGAGAAGGCGGACTTGCGGGCTCAGTTGCTGACCCAATTCAACGCCATCCTGCAGACTCGCGACACAGCGCGTGGCTTGATTGTAAACATGTCGGATGTCCTTTTCGACACGGCCAAGTTTTCGTTGCGGCCTTTGGCGCGCGAGAAGCTGGCCAAGGTCGCCGGCATCGTTTCGGGCCATCCCGGTCTGAGGCTGGATGTGGAAGGTCACACCGACAGCGTCGGCGGCGACGAGTACAATCAGCGGCTCTCCGAGCAACGCGGTTCGTCTGTACGCGATTTCCTGATACAGCAGGGAATGCCGGGGAGTTCGGTCACGACGAAGGGCTTCGGCAAAGCCGAGCCAGTCGCTTCCAATGACACGGCGCAGGGCCGGCAGCAGAATCGGCGGGTGGAACTAGTGATCTCCGGCGAGGTAATTGGCACGGGGATCGGCACGCCGATCCCAGCCAGGTAGCCGGAGGGTGACGCGATGCGGGGGCCGGCACGGCGCTGGCGGGCCCCCGCGGCGTGCCGGTCCCGCCAGGCGAGTGGAAGAGAACAGAGAGGACATGACATGAAGTTCATCGGCGCGTTGCTAACGGTATGTGCATTCGCGGCGGCCCAGTCGCCGCAAGCTCCCAACCCGGATCGGCAGTCGACCGGGAATGCGACCCGGACGGTCGAGCGGACCACAAAAGCGATCGATTACAATCGCCGCGGCGAATCCACTAAGATCGATTTCCGCGGAACGTCGCTCTTACCCGAGGCTCGCGGCGAGGCCACCGTGGAGAGCAAACAAGGCGTTGTCAAGATCGACGCGCGCATGAAGGGACTGTGGCCCGCCATCAAGTTCGGTCCCGAGTACCTCACCTATGTGATGTGGGCCATCACCCCCGAGGGCGGTGTCACCAACGTCGGCGAATTGCTCTTGGATAGAGACAAGACCAGGCTGGACGCCACCACTGAGTTGCAGTCGTTCGGCTTGATTGTAACTGCCGAGCCCTATTTCGCGGTAACTCGACCCAGTGACGTCGTGGTTATGGAGAATTTCATCCGGAAAGATACGGCCGGAACCGTTGAACAGGTCGACGCGAAATACGATCTCTTGCAGCGGGGCCAGTACACCCTGAACGCGAACCCAGCCGACGTCCAGGCCCCGCGGCTGAGTTCGAAGGTGCCATTGGAACTTTACGAGGCGCGAAATGCCGTCCAGATTGCGCGCTGGACCGGCGCTGAGAGGTACGCCCCCGAAACCTTCCAGAAGGCCGTCCAGGATCTGGCGAATGCCGAGGGCTATCTGACAAGTAAGGCGGGAACCAAGCCCATTGGCACGGTGGCGCGTGAGGCCGTCCAAATGGCCGAGGATGCCCGCATCGTCACGGTAAGGAAGATCGACGCGGAGCGGCTGGCCAGCGAGCGCCAGGCTGGCGCGGAGCGTGAGGCTCTAGCCGAAAGCCGGCGCGCCGGGGCACAAGCCAACACCGCGAGTGTTACACGGGACGCGGACACGGCGCAGCTTGTTGCGCTGTCTGAAGCGGGTCCCGCGAAGCGTGACGACGAAACACGGATGCCCGCCGATCGGAACGAAACCGACCGGCTGAAGAGCGAGAACGCCACGGTAGCGGCTGCTAAAGCCGAAGCGGTCCGGCTGAAAACGGACAGCGATGCGCAGACGGCTGGGGCCGGCGTCGCACCGGTTCTGGGAACGGCGCAGAATCAAGCCGATCGTCTGAAACTCGAGACCGACGCGCAGCGGGCTGGCGCCGAGACGCAACTGGATCGCGGGATTCGGGAGGGTGCGCACGCCGAGCCTGGGAAGGCGGAACTGCGAGCTCAACTCCTGACGCAATTCAACGCCATTTTACAGACCCGCGACACAACGCGTGGATTGATTGTGAACATGTCGGATGTCCTTTTCGACACGGACCAGTATTCCTTGCGGCCTCTCGCGCGCGAAAAGCTGGCCAAGGTGGCCGGCATCGTCTCGGGGCATCCCGGTCTGAGGCTGGATGTGGAAGGTGACACCGGCAGCGCCGCCGGCGATCGGTACAATCGCCAGCTTTTCGAACAACGCTGCGCGGCTGTACGCGGCTACCTGACCCAGGAGGGAATGGCGGCGAGTTCGGTCACGGCCAAGGGCCTCGGCGACACTCGGCCGGTGGCCTCTATTGACACCGCGCAGGGCCGGCAGCAGAATCGGCCGGTGGAACTGGTGATCTCCGGCGAAATAATCGGCACCGAGATCGGCACGCCCATCGCAGCCAAGTAATGGTCGGCGGCGATTGATTCGGGGGGCTGACTCATGGCAGCCAGCCCCCCTTGGAACTTGAATGCGACGGACAGGGTGTATCGCGTCGAGCGTCCATGAAGACACTCATGACCCGGCACAATATTCCGCTAGGCAGGATTCTGGGGATTCCCATTGGTTTGGACTATTCCTGGTTCCTGATCTTTGCGCTGCTCACCTGGACGCTGGCAGGCAGTTACTATCCCGCCGAGTTTAAGACCTGGCCGCCCCTGCTCTATTGGTTCATGGGCGCCGCCACCGCGATCATGCTCTTTGCCAGTGTGCTGCTCCACGAACTGGGACATTCGGTGGTCGCTTTGCGATTTAAGGTGCCGGTGCGCAGCATCACGTTGTTCATCTTTGGCGGCGTGGCCCAGATTGGCGCGGAGCCGCCCAGCGCTAAAGCGGAATTCCTCATCGCCGTCGCCGGACCAATCGTGAGCCTGGGGCTCGCGGTGTTGTTCTCCGTGGCACAGCCCGCGGTTGCCGGCATCCAGCCTCTCTGGGGTCTGGCGAAATACCTGGCCTATATCAACTTTGCCTTGGTGCTCTTCAATCTGATTCCCGGCTTCCCGCTGGATGGCGGCCGCGTGTTCCGCGCCCTCGTTTGGGCCGCCACGAAAAATATGCGCCGCGCCACGCTAATCGCGGCCAACGCTGGCCGTTTCTTTGGTTTCCTGTTTATCTTCGCCGGTGTCTGGAAAATGTTCAACGGCGACTTCAGCGGCGGGCTCTGGATTGCTTTCATCGGCTGGTTTCTCGACAATGCCGCCTCGCAGCAGGTGTATCAAGCGATGTTCCAGGGCCTGTTGGCCGGCCACACGGTTTCGCAAGCCATGAGCAGTCACTGCGTCACCGTCCCCGCGGACCTGACGCTCGAACACTTGGTGGACGAACACATTTTCGGCGGCGGCCAGCGCTGCTTCCTGGTCACTCGCGACCGAGACACCGTTGGCATGATCACTTTGCATCGCATCAAGGAAGTGCCGCGGCATGACTGGGCGACGACGAGCGCGGCGCAGATCATGCTTCCCCTGGAGCAGTTGAAACGCACCGCCCCGGACACCCAGCTATGGACCGCTCTCCAACAGATGGACCGCGATGGCGTCAACCAGTTGCCCGTCACACGCGATAACCGCGTCCTCGGCATGTTGAGCCGGGAAGGTGTCATTACTTTCCTGCGCACGCTGCGGGAACTGGGGGCCTGATGAGCGCCGCGCTGAAGTCTGCGCGGGGTACGCTCGCGTCGTTTCTTCGACGGACGGGGCGCGTTATAGATTGCGCCGGTTAGTCTGCAAAATTCGTCGGCCCACTTGACCCCAGGTTCCCAATATGGGAACCTGATCGCGGCGTTCGTTCGCTCCCGCCGATGGAGAAGTCCAAACCCCACGAAATGGCGGCATTTCTTCTAAAGCACCGCGGCTTGAAACCATCGGATTTCTGGTCGGAAGTTGGGTTCAAGGGCCGCGTCTCCGGGATTCTGGCGGGGAAGCGTCCCATCGGCAAGGAACAGGCGAAGAAACTCGCGGAGTTCTTCCGTGTTCGGGCGGATCTGTTTCTCTGACTTGCAGCGGGTGATACCTCGCGGTACCGCACGGCCCGTCAACTACTGATTTCTTGATAGCGCTAACGGGAATCGAACCCGCTGACCGCCAGTTCAGTTGGGTTCAGTTGGGTCTAAGTAGGTATGTTTTCAGTCCGGTTCAGTTCGCCATCCAGGAGTTCAAGGCGCTACGGGTGGCTGTTGTGGTCTATCGCAGTCATGCGCCGGCCTTTTGGACGTACCCGCTGGGCCACGGGGTCCTATGCCGATCTGCCAGCGCAAAGTGCCCTTTGCCAGCCTTGATGTGTTCAAACCGGGGCTGGGACGCCAGCCGCCTCTTCCGGATGGGATCAGGGATGCGTGAAATCGTTAGCGTGCGGGATCAACTCGAAGTATGTGCTGCTGGGAAGATTGGTGTACCAATGACCGGTGAGACGAGCGTAGCCGCAAATGCACACGAACAGCGCGGCCACTCCGGCGGCCACAACCCACGCCGGCACCCATCCCGCGCGAGGGGTTGAGAGGCGCAACGCACCCGCCGCGGGGCATGCGGCCACGCACTCCAGGCAACCGGTGCATTCGGCGGAACGAATCGTGATCAGGCGGTCCACCGGCAACGCGGAGGGGCAGGCTTTGGCGCACTTCGCGCAATCGATGCACAGGCTGGGATCGCGCCGGATTCGCAAGGGGCTGGCCAGCGAGACGAAGCCCATGAGCGCACCGTAGGGGCAAAGATAGCGGCACCAGAAATTCTGGATGAAGACCGAAGCGATCGCCAGGCCGGCGGTTACCATGCCTCCGGTAAGGCCTAGGAAGCGGAAGAAGTTGAGCATCTTCACGTCGTCTACCATGCCGTAGGGGCCGTTGAGAAAGGCGCGAATCGCTGCGACCGGCATCGAGCCGACTGCGTAGAGAAACAGGCCCAACAGGATGTATTTCAAGCTGCGCAGGGCGATGTCCGGTGGGCGAGGCAAGCGGAAATTGCGGCCGAAAGCCTGGCGTCCCAAGCGCCACAGGTACTCGGAGACGGTTCCCACCGGGCACAGCCACCCGCAGAAGCTCTTGCGAAAGAGCCACGATGCGGCCACGAAAGCAATGAGCAGAAACATGCCGGCAGGATGGAGGGTCGGCACGCTGCCGGACATTATGAGGACCTTGAGGTTCATCAGCGAGGCGATCGGCAGCCACCCTTCGACACCGGGCGGACGACCGGCCCATGTGGAACGGCCACCGGTTTCGTAAAAGCGGACGAAGAGATAGAACTCGACGCCGATCCAGACATTGAGTGCCAGGAAGGCCAGCTGGAAGGCATGGCGCAGCGTTTGCGAACGGTCCTTTGCGGCGCGCCTCACCAGCTTCTTCCGGATCGTTGTCGGCGTAGCGGCGATGGCGGTCATGGGCGTCCCTATCTCCGTCGAGTCAGTGCCCCCCTTCCATCTCGACCGCCCGCGGGAAAAGAAGATTGTTTTCCAGATGGATGTGCTGGTGCAAGTCCGCTTCGAAGGCCGCCAGCGCCTGGTAGAGCGTCTGGAAGCTGACACAGGCATCGGGCGGCGCGGAATAGTCATTGGCGATCTGGCGCATGCTGCGCAGCGCGCTGCCGGCCCCGTCGTGCTCGTTCATCATCATCGCAACCGGATTGCGCACGCTGCCGAAGGGAGCTGGCAGCACCGGTTCTTTCGCCACCACGGACTCTTCCATGCGCAGGATGAATGGGAAGAGAACCATCTCCTCCTTCATCAGGTGGGGAGTCAACTCCTCGGCGAGGCCGCGGAAGACCTCGCGCAGGCGCGGCAATTCGGGGTGATTCTTGCCGTGAACCGAGCACACCTTGTCGAACAGCGGGCCCAGGCGAGCGATTTCCTCTCGCGTATAAGCGTGGTGCGTGCTCCGAATGTGCGCGAGCAACTCGGAAAGAGGTTCAGCTTGCCAGTTCCGGTCGTGCGCGGTAGTGGACGCCGCCTGGCTCACTGCCGCCAGCGCGTCCACCACTTGGTTGGTGGACACATGGGCGGCCTCACATGCCCGTTCCAGCGTCTGGCTGCCGCCGCAACAGTAGTCGATACCCAGCTTTTCAAACACCCGGGTCGCTGCCGGGTTCTCCAGCGCCAGTTCGCGTACCGTCTTTTCCGCCGTAACACTCATCGTTTTTCTCCTCGGTACCCTGAGAGTACTCTGGATGCGCGAGGCGCGTCTATGACTTTTGTCACAGGAGACGCAAACTCTGGCGAGGTAGCGATGGCCCGGTTTATTCGACCGGTTCCAGTTCCGCTTCGAGAGACTTGAGATTAGGGATAACGACGCGGCGGCCTTCCAGTTTGAGAAGTCCTTCCGCCTGCAAGCGGGAGAGGTTGCGGGAAACCAGCTCGCGGACGGTTCCGAGTTGCGCGGCCAGTTCCTGGTTGCTACCGGGCAACAGGAATTCCACGCCCGCTGCCGAAGGCGTTCCCTCCCGGCGAGCCAGCCGCAATAGAAAGGACGTCAGCCGGTGGCGCACGGTGGTGAAAGAAAGCTCTTCAATGATCCCGACAAGCCGCCGGAGGCGCGCGCCCACCACGCGGAGCACCTTGAGAGCCACCTCCGGGTGCGCCAGGCAAAGAGCCTGGAAATCCTGCTTCCCGACAAAAAGTAGCGTGGCGTGGTCAACCGCGGCTCCAGAGGCCGGGTAGTCGCCACCATCGAAAACCGGTACCTCGGCGACTGAACTGCCTGGACCATCAATGCTAAGCACCTGCTGTCGACCGCCGGCCGAACTCTTGAAGATGCGGATGTTTCCGCGCTCCACCACGTACAACCCCGCGCACGGTTCGCCCTCACAGAAAACCATTTCTCCGGGAACGAAATGGCGCGGCACGGCGCGTTCGGCCAGGAAGTCCAGTTCCGAATCCGTCAACCCGGAGAAGATGGCGACCTTCGCCAATGTCCGCCGATAGCTGGCGCGCGTTTCAGTCACGGAGCCTATTATAGCGGGCGCATCGGCGGATGCTGCCGCACTCGGGGATCATTATCATGGTGGCGGACAACGACGCCGGAGGCATCACCACCTACACGGCCACCGGCGCGCAATTTGATTTTCATCCGATCTGGTTTCTGATCCTGCTCGGCCCTGTGGCCTACAACGTCCAAGAGACGACCGTCACGCTGGAAGCGGTCACCAAACGCAGCCATGCCGAGGCGATTTCCCACGCTCTCCTACCGCGGGCCGGCTTCGACAAGTGGGTCGGCTTTCGCGGACAGGGCGCCTATCTGCCCAGCGCCAACGGGCGCAACGTAGACGGAAAACACGTTCCGCAAAAGGGCTACATCACCGATGAACTCACGGATTACGCGCTCGACTGGCTGAACACCATCCCGCGCGACCAGCCGTACTTCCTCTACCGCTCGCATAAAGCGGTCCACGCCGACTTCATCCCGGCTGAACGCCACAAAGGCGTCTACGCAAAGGAGACATTCCAGCCGCCGAAAACCATGGCCGAATCGGGCCCCAACGAGCAACATCGCCCGATGTGGGTCCAGAACCAGCGCAACAGTTGGCACGGGGTTGATTTCCCGTACCACTGCCGATGTCGCAAGGGTCCGTAGAGAGACCGCTGGTCCTCCGCTGCACCACGACCAGCGCGCCATTCCCAAAGCCCCGGCGCACGGCGCCTGCGGACCCGGGAAGGGAGCCGTTAAGCCGGCTTGTGCGCCGACAGTGCGATCCGGACCCACTGGAAGCTGATGTCGCCGTCCGGCATTGCGGTGATGGAAAATGTCCGCGCCACCTCCGACGGCGCTTCCAGGAACAGGCGGCGTACCTCGGCTGCCGCCTCCCCGCGACAGCCGCCCTTTTTGAGCCACGCCCGCATGGTGATCGGCACGGATTCGCGCACCTGATCCACTTCGTCCAGCACGAACCCGGCGCCAGTGACGAAGCCACGCCATTCCGCGGGAGTATAGTTGCGGACGTGCGAGCCGTCCCGCAAAACCTCGACGTGGTTGTGCCAGGCATCCACTTCGGGCGCGTCGTCCGGTTCAGCGGAATCGGCGGCCAACAGCCGCCCGCCCGGCCGCAGCACCCGGTAAGCCTCCGCGACGAACTTCGGCACGGAGAGGAAATGGTGGGCCGCCAGGCGGCAAACCACGCCGTCGAAGCCCTCTGCCGGGAAGGGAAGAGATTCAGCCGCCCCGGTTTGAAAGACCAGGTTGGCCAACCCGGCCGCCCGCGCTCGCTCCCGGGCCTCCCGCAGCATAGCCGCGGAAACGTCCAGGCCGGTCACCTCCGCGACGAGGGGCGCGAAGGCCACTGCCGTGAAACCGGCGCCGGTGGCGACATCCAGCCACTTGTGCGAAGGCCGGCAGTGCGCGTGTTCGATGAGCCACTCGAGCGATCCGCCGCTCCACGCATTCCACTGCGCGTTGTATTCCGCCGCCTGGCGATCGAACTGTTCCTGCGAAGTTCGTGAGGGCATCTCCTATCGATTATCGAACGAAGCGCCGGCAGGTTCCTGGGGCGAACGACCAGAGCGAGGGAAGCCAAGGCCGGCAAGAAGACCCCCAGGCCCGCTCCCGCCAAGGATGCCCGCCCACCGCGAGCCGGGTTACGGCGTAACCGGACGCGCCAGCAGTCGCAAGGTCACAATCGCGTAGGGCGACAGGGCCACTTCCACCCCGTCTTTCGACGCTGGAATCTCGCGGAGGTTGTCCTCGGTGGCGTTCGATAGCCAGGCGCGGCTGAACTCGAGCAGGCGCGAAGAAAGGCGCGCCCTGCCCTCATGGCCGGCGGTCTCCAGCAGCCGGACTATGTAGCCCTGGCCGTCCTCGGCGGGCTTGAGCGTCTCCAACTCGACGCCGTCGCCGCTCAGGCCGAGGAAACTCGCGGGCGTGGCCGGCAGCGAGCCGCGCAGTCCGACTTTGTCGTTCCTCGTCAACTCGCCGGTTTCGAGCGGCGTCAGCGACTCTCGTCCCAGGCGGCTCAGGTGCGCAGTATCCAGTTCGGCGCCGCTCGTGACGACGTAGCGGAACGTGAACTCGCCGCTCTGCGCGCGCGGAAAGTTGGTGTGCCAGTAGTTGTTCAACGCGTAGGAGAAGATGGCCGGCGACTTCGGCTCGAACTTCTCCGGCCACAGGCCGCGGTTGATGTCGCCGAAAGTCACCAGCGGCGCATCGATCGGGATCACCGCCGCGCTGATCCCGCCGCCGCTCACACGCGCCCAGTGTCCCGCCGCATACCATTCCCGGCAGCCGCCGGCGAGTTCGTCGCGCGCCGGATTGACCGTTCCGTTCTGGCCCTCGTACTCGAACTCCGGCTGCGGCGCCGCGAAGGGGAACGCAAAGTAGATGGCCTCCTTATCGTTCACCGGCTCCTTCTGGAGGCGATTGACAATCTCGATCTTCTTCTCGCCGTTGAACAGCCGGATCTCCACATCGATCCGGGGCGCATCGAGCCCGCTCACCCGGTACTTCAATGACTGTCCCCACGGCGTGGCGACGGCGTTCACCGCGGTCGCGGGCGGCTCGATCCGGATGCTGTCGAGCAAACGGCTCATGGATTCCTGCGCGATCCAATGCGCCGTCTCGCGGGCGTCGGAAACGTGGAAATGTTTGGTCTCGATCTGACGCACGCTCTGTTCGCTCTCCGGCCGCGAGTAGCCGCTCGAGGACGTGTAGGTGTGTTCGGCATAGAGCAGCAGATCGCGCCACAAACGCCGCAGTCCCTCGAGCGGCGGCGCCCATTCCCTCTTCTGGAGCGCGGCCAGCGAGGACAGCTTCTCGACCGCCAGCGCGCGGCTCTCGGTCGCCCGGTAGAGAGCTGCGTATTGCGCGTCGGACGAACTCCCCCTCGCCGGGGATCAGATCGGTGTTTTCCAGTTGGCTCCCGAACATCAGAACCGCATCGGGCCGGTAGCCCGGCGATTCGAAGGTCTGAAGAAATACAGGCAGGCCGTCGCGGCAATCGGCCTCGTGCGGCGGCAGGCCGCAGACGAACCAGAGGTTCGAGTACTGGCGCGTGTACGCCATTAGCACCTTTGTGCCGTCGGGGCCTTGCCACCAGAATGGCGAACGGGTCTGCCACCGGCCGTAGAGNNCCAGCACGGATGCGTAGCTCCAGGGATAGGCCGGCACATCGGTGATGTTGGCGTAGTCGTTCTTGCTGCCCGCCGCGCCATTGAGCGCGTGGCCGGCGTAGGTCGAGCGGATCAGCGTCTCCAGGCTGGCTCCGCCGGCCATCAGGTTCACGTATTGCGCCGGGATCGAAATACGGCCCGCTCGCACCGCCTCCAGGAACTCCTTCTGCGCCGCCGGAGAGCGCGTGCGCAGGTACTGCTCCACCAGCCAGACGCCATCGAGGGAGAAACGCATGTCCGCGTCGTGGCGCATCTCTTCCAGCAGGCGATCCAGGTTGCGGTTCTGCAATTCCTCGATCTTCGGCTGGTAGTCGGTGAAACCGATATCGAGGTGGGTGTGCGGCACGAGGTAGACCGTAAACTTGCGTTTGGGAGCGATCGGTTCGGCGCGCACGTGGCTCCTGCCGTCGAGCAGCAGGGCGAAGCGCGCGGGGTCCGCGGCGGCCTGACCGGTGCGCAGCAGCGCCAGCGCATCCCAACCGATCTGCGAATCGCCGTTTTCGTCCGCCACGTCGTCCACGGCCGTGATGCGCAGCTCGTTGTCGCCTTGCCGCAGCGCGCTCGCCGGGATAGGGATGCGCTCTCTGGCTTCGGCGCAGATCGGCGAATCGGCTCGTCCCTCGGCATGGTAGCTCAGGCGGCGGTCGATGTACGCCGTGGCCTGCGCGCCGTTGAGTTCGAGTTCCAGACGGGGCACGCGCGGATAGCTGGCCATGATGGCGAGATCCAACACTTACGATCCGCTGGGAGCCTCCTCCATCCGGAACCGGATCGTGCGGGAGTGCGTCTGCGGGCCAGACCGGCCGTTGCGGGTGCCCGCTTGCGAGGGCGGCCAGCGTCTGGCGGCATCCGGCGCGCCGGCGTCAACCACCACCGGCTGACTGCCCTCGCGCCCGCTGAACTCGGCCGAGGCGTGGTCGAACGTCCCGATGCGCTAGACCGTGGTTTCCTGGCTCCACAGCGGCAAGCCCGCGGCGGCCGCCGCCAGCAGCGCAAGATTGACAAGAAAAGAGGATCGACCGCTGATCTCATGGATCATTCTACGCCCGCGTGGCGCCGTCAGTAGCAGCCGAACTCGTGGGCCGTTTCCAGCATGGCGACGACATTTTCCGGCGGCACATCGGCCATGACGTTGTGCACCTGGTTCCATACGTACCCGCCGCCGGGCATGAAGATCTCCAGCCGCCGGCGCACGTCGTCGCGCACCTGCTCGGGCGTTCCCGAGGCCAACAGCCCTTGGGTGTCGCATCCGCCGCCCCAAAAGGTGAGATCGTGGCCGAACTCGCGCTTCAGCCGTTCCGGCTCCATGTGGCGCGCTCCCGTCTGCACCGGGTTGAGGATCTCGACGCCCGCTTCGATCAGATCCGGAATCAACTGGTACACGCCGCCGCAGCAGTGCAGAAAGATGTGTGCGCCGCTCAGGTCGCGCGCGTGGTTGTAGATCCGCTTGTGCCGCGGGAGGAACAGTTCGCGATACGTGGCGCGCGACATCTGCGGTCCCGTTTGCATACCGAGGTCGTCGCCCACCACCAGGATCTCGACCGATCCGCGCACTTTCGGCAGAATCCGGGAGAGGTATTCCAGGTGCAATTCCGTAAGCCGGTCCAGAAACCGGGCCAGCTTGCGTTTCTCCGAAGCCAGGTACAGGTAGAGGTTCTCCATACCAAAGAGAAACTGGCTCCATTCGAAAAGATTGCACCCCACGGAGAGCGAGATGGCGTACTCAGTGGTGTCGTGCAGGTGACGCGCGGCGCGCCCGATTTCTTCCAGCCGCGCATCCGTGGCGGGCCGGTCCCATGGCGGAGCCCCGATGGCGCTCCACATGACCTGGCTCATCTTTTCGGGCAGGGGTTCGTAGCTGTCGAGACCTTCGGGAGCTGAGAGAGGCCAATAACACTGGTCGATAAAGAGCGCGCCCGCCGGCATTCTGCCGATGATGGTTCCGCCGGGGCCGCGCACCAGCAGGCCGCCGTCGGCGCGTTCCGGGCAAAACCAGGCGGGCGCCATGGCCGGTGATCCATCGGGGAGAGTCCACGGTTTCCACTCCTGCGGCGTGGTGAGCGCCCGGCCGAGATCGATCGCGTCCACGTGGAATCGATCCAGATACCAGGCGTCCGGTTGCGCCAGTTGCTGAATCAGGTCGTACAGCAAGGTGGGAGGCTCGCCTACACCGAGGTGCGCTTTCAGGCGGTTGTAAGCAATCGCCATGATGCCGGTGGATCGCATCGAACCGTGGTCGAGCGGAACGCGATCCGGCTCTTTATGAGCGATCGCGGCCAATACCCGTTCGCGAGAGGTCATGCCACTCCTCGGATACAACACCGCGCCGGGAAATGCAAGACGGCTGCACGGGCGCCAGCCGCTGGGTGCTACGCCGCCCCCTGTCGTCCCCTGCTGCCCGTAACTCTATGAGACCCTGGTAGCGCTAACGGGAGTCGAACCCGTATTTAAGCCTTGAGAGGGCTCTGTCCTAACCATTAGACGATAGCGCCACGGCGTGCGCTTTTATTCTAGCAAAAAGGCGCGGCGGCCACGTCCGCCCCGCCCTCGCGTGATAATAAAAATGCATGCGGCGGCTCTCCATCCTCTGTCTCTTCCCCTGCCTGCTGGCGGCCGACGACCATTGGGTGAAGTTCGCCTCGGGGCCGTTCCAAGTGCTCACCGACGCGGGCGCGCGCGCCGGACGCGAGACCATCGTGCGGTTCGAGGAGTTCCGCCACGCGCTGGGCGAGATCGTCGGCGAGCCGGACCTCCAAACGCCTGTGCCGGTCCGCATCCTGGTTTTCCGCAATGCCAAAGGCTGGGCCTCGCCCGCGCCCATGGCCGAAGGCCGCGACTGCTACGCCATCGTACTGGCGGAAAAGAGCGCCGTCCCGCCGGCGGTCTATAGCGAGCTGACGCGGCTGTTTCTGAAATCCAATACCGCCCAGATGCCGCCGGCATTCGAGCACGGGCTGGCCGAGTTCTTCACCACCTTCGAGGTGAGCGGCATTCACATCACCGTCGGCAGTCCCCCGCCGCGGCCCGACCTCGATTGGGCGCGCGTGCATCTGCTGGTGGTGGACCCCGAATACTTCGGCAAGCTGCGCGTGCTGCTCTACAACCTTCGTAAGGGCGTCGACCAGGACCCGGCTTACCGCAATGCGTTCGGCAAGCCGGCGGCCGAAGTCGAGGCGCAAGCCAAGCGCCATCTCGCGGAACGGGATTTTCCAACCACCTCGCTTTCCAGCCGGCCGATGACCGAGCGCGATTTCCCCGAGAAGCCCATCTCCGACGTGGATGCCCGCCTGGTGCGCGCCGACCTCCTGGCGGGCAGCCAATCGGCGGCCGAGTATGAGACCCTGCTTCGCGACGGCGTCAAGCCGGCGGAGGCCGAGGAAGGTCTCGGCCTGCTGGCGCTCGCCGGCCACCGCACCGACGAAGCNNCTCGAGCCCGACGACGCCAAGGCCATGCAGGCGCTGCTGCGCGCCGCTGGAATCAATCCCAAGCTCGATGAGCCGTTCGCGCTGATGGCGCGGCGCGATACCGACCCGCAAAAGCGCCTGGCGCACTGGAAGGCGGCCGCCGAACGCAACCCGCGCGACCCATCCTACTGGCAGGCACTGGCGGAGTGCTACCTCGCCGATCACAACTACGCGGAAGCGGCCAAAGCGTGGAAGGAAGGCGAACAGGCCGCCACCGACCCGGCCCAACGCGACCACATGCGCCAGGCCCGCATGGCCATCGAGCAGCAGCGCCTGGACTACGAAGAGGCCGAACGGAAGAGGCGCGCCGAGGAGGAAGCGCGCGCCATCGATAAGCTGAAAACCCAGGCGCGCGCGGATTTGCATGCCATCGAAAACAAGTACAACGACGGAACCCCCAAGCCCAGCGACAAGGCCGTGCCCTGGTGGGACGGCCCCAACCCCGCAGGCAGGCTGGCCGGCACTCTCAAGCAGGTGGATTGCCTGGGCTCGCAGGCGCGCCTGGTCGTCGAGGGCGACAGCCACCAGACCGTGAAGCTGCTGGTCACCGACCCGCGCAAGGTTGCCATCATGGGCCGCGGCGAGCTGACGCTGGGCTGCGGCGTGCAGAAGCCGCGGCGCGTGGCCATTGAATATTTCCCCAAGCCCAACGCCCGCTTCGGCACCGCGGGCGAGGTGGCCACCATCGAGTTCCAGTGACGCCCACCCCCGACGCCGCGCGCTTCCGCTGGCTGGTGCTGGCGGTGTTCGTGCTCTCCTCCGCCATCAATTACCTGGACCGGCAGTCGCTGGCCACGCTGGCGCCGCTGGTCCGCGCCGAATTCCATCTCTCCAACACGCAATACGGCCTGATTCTGACCGCCTTCTCGCTCGCCTACATGGCCAGCGCGCCTTTCGCCGGTATGCTGATCGATGGCATCGGCCTCAACCGCGCCATCAGTCTGGCGGTGGGGCTGTGGTCGTGCGCCGGAATAGCGACCGGTTTCACGCGCGGCCTCGGTGGATTGGTGGGTTGCCGCGCCGTCCTGGGCGTGGCGGAGTCGGCCGGCGTTCCGGCGTCGGGCAAGGCCATTTACCAATACCTACAACCCGCCGAGCGCGCTCTGGGCAACGCTCTGAGCCAGGCGGGCTTGAGCCTCGGCCTGATCCTCGCGCCGCCCATCGCCACCTGGCTGGCCATGCGCGGCGGCTGGCGCCAGGCGTTTGTCGTCACCGGAGCGCTCGGCCTGGCGTGGATTCCGCTCTGGAATTGGGCCGCGCGCCGCGCAACGCCTCCCGCCCCGCCTGAGACCAGCCAAAAGGCCTGTCCCACCATGCTGCGCGATCGCCGCCTGTGGGCCTTCGTGGCGGCCAACGCGATCGGCATGATCGGCTACTCTCTTTGGACCAACTGGACTACCCTGTACCTGGTGGAGGTGCATGGTCTGACGCTGGTCCAAGCCGCGTGGTACGCGTGGATCCCTCCGCTATTCGCCATGCTCGGCGGCTTCGCCGGCGGATGGCTCTCGTTGCGCTTCATCGAGCGCGGCCTGCCGCCCATCGCGGCCCGCTTCCGAGTGTGCCTGGCGGCGTCGGTGGTTGCGCTGGCCACCGCCGCGATTCCCGCCGCGCCCACACCAGCCTGGGCCTCCGCCGGGATTTCTCTGAGCATCTTCGCGGTGGCGGCATTCAGCGTGAATATGTACACCCTTCCGCTGGATGCCTTTGGCGGCGCGCGCGCGGCATTTGCCGTATCGCTTCTGGTAGCGTCTTACGGCGCTGTGCAGGCTCTGATTTCGCCGGCGTTCGGGAAGGTGATCGACCTATATGGCTACGCCCCACTGGCCATCGTGGCGTCGCTGGCGCCGCTGGCCGCCTGCGCGGTGCTGTGGGGCACGAGGTCCGTGGAATAAGCCCCAGCAATCAGCCCGCGCCGTGCGATTCGTCCGCATTCATTGGCCGCATCGGCCCGTGCCCTGGATAGACGCACGTGGCGCCGCGCTCCTGTAGTAGTCGCCAACTCGCGGCTGCGACGCCCGTGTCGTCCTCTGCGACGAATGCCGAAGGTGTGAGATCGCCGGTAAAGACAGAGCCATCGTCGAGCAGGAGCGACACGCTGTCGTCGGAGTGTCCTGGCGTGCAGAGGATCTCGCCCGCGATACCGATGCGCTCGAGTACCGTGCGGCTCTCGGCGAATGAGATCGTCACGTTGTCGTGCATCGTGATGTCTACGTACCGGTCCCGCGGCTTCACCCAGGACTTCATAAGCGGGATCGCGCCGATTTGCGATTCGAGTACAAGCAGCGGAACACCCGCCTGTTTTAGTTCTTGGGCAAGGCCGGCATGATCTATATGGTAGTGGGTCGCCAAGCCGTACCGGATTTCATTGACCGGCACCCCCATGCGATCGAGGTTCGCGCGCATCGTTCCCATGGTCCCCGGCCAGCCCAAGTCCACGAGCAAACGCGACCTGCCCGCGCTGACAACCCAGTAGTTGGTCGAGCGGTATCCGGCATTCACAATTGTGATACGCGAAGGTCTGCCCAGAGTGCCTGCCTCCAGCGAGAATACCACAGCGCTGCACTCCACCTCCACCGCCGTGTTAGCCTCCAATATTGAGCATTTTCCAGACAAGCCGATTCTGGCCAGAACTCCAGTGTCCCTGTTACGTACACAACTGAAACAGTGGTTCTACCAATTGCTGGGCAAAGATCCGGAAGCCGTGATCGTCACCTTCGCGACCGGCGATGCCGAACTGTGCCGGCGCATGGCCGCGGAAATCCGCGAACTGGTTCCCGACCGCCGCCATTTCCTCGCAACCGAAGAGAATTGGCCGGAACTGCGCATCGAGCTCCAGCGCTATCGCATCGGCCTCGTGCCCGTGATGCTGACGCGCCAGCCCAGCGCCTTGCGCCGCGCGGCGTATAAGATGGCGCCGCGCAAGATCCTGGCTTACAACTCGCGCTTCGAACGCCACCACCTGCGGTTCAATCTGGCCTCGTTCCTGTTCTGGCGCGGCGTCCCGCTCGACCGCATTCATCTGCGCCCCTGGTGGTGGCCGTGGCCCAAGCGCGAGCGCACCCTGGTCACCAAGGGTTACCGCGCACTGGAAGGCCGCGACACCACGCCCGGGCGCCGCCGCGTGGCCGTGCTCTCTCCCTATTTCCCCTACCCGCTCGCGCACGGCGGCGCAGTGCGCATCTACAACCTGCTGCGCGAAATGGCGCGCGAGTTCGATGTCGAACTGCTCTCCTTCTTCGACACCCGCGACGAGCCCGACGCCGCCCCGCTGCTGGAATTCTGCGCGCGCCTGGCGCTGGTCAGAAAGCCGCGCTACCGCGAGCCGCGCTGGTCCACGCTGCTGCCGCCCGAAGTGCGCGAGTTCTACTCACCCGGCATGTCGTGGGCCCTCGCGGAAGAGCGCCGCGCCTTCGGTTTCGAGTTGGTGCAGGTGGAGTACACACAACTGGCGCGCTATGGCGGCGACATTCTCGTCGAACACGACGTCACCTTCGATCTGTTCGGCCAGGTGGCGCGGCGTGAACGCACGCTCGCCGCCTGGTGGGATTGGTTCCGCTGGCGCCGTTTCGAAACCCGCCAGGCGCGCCGCTACCGCCGCGTGGTGGTTATGTCGGGGAAAGATGCCGAACTGCTCGGGCCGTCAGCGCCCACGGCGGTGGTCCCCAACGGCGTGGACCTGGCGCGCTTCCATCCCGAGCCCGAACAGCCCGGCGAGCGCCTTCTGTTCATCGGCTCGTTCCGCCATTCTCCTAACGTGGCCGCCTACCGCTTCTTCACCGACCAGGTGTGGCCGCTGCTGCGCGAAAAGTTCCCGCGCATGACCCTGACGGTGGTGTGCGGCCCCGATCATCTCGCTTACTGGCGCGCGTTCGCCGATTCTCCCGAGCCGCGGCCGGAAGAGCGCATTCGCCTGCTCGGTTTCATCGAGGACGTGCGCCCGCTCTACGTGGAAGCCAACATCGTGATTGTGCCCACCACCGTCTCGGCCGGCACCAACGTGAAGGTGCTCGAAGCCATGGCCATGCGGCGCGCCGTGGTTTCCACCACCTCCGGATGCGCCGGTCTGGGCTTGCTCCACGGCCACAGCGTATGGGTGGCCGATACTCCCGAGGCCTTCGCCGCGGGCGTGGCCACCTTGATCTCCGACCCCGAGCGCCGGGAGCAACTGGCGCTCGCCGCCTACACCCACGCAGTCCGCAACTTCGACTGGGCGGCCATCGGCGAGAAACAGCGGGAGTTGCTCCGGGAGATACTTTCCGCCGCTCGCCGGTAACCAGCCGCTATTCGCCGAAAAACCGAGGCGTCTCTCTATCGCACGCCGTACTCTGAGGTCATGGAACCAACTAACAATCAATCGAACAGCGGCTGGGAGAACGGGCACCGGCTGATCCCCGCCCTCATCGTAATCGGCATCGGCGTGCTCTTCCTGCTCAACAACCTGAACATTCTCTATGTCTCGGATTGGGCCCGCTACTGGCCGGTGATTCTGATCGCCATCGGGCTAGTCAAATTGGTGGATGCCAACACCCCCGCCGGTCACGTCGCCGGAGCCATATTCGTTGGCGTGGGCACCGTCCTTCTTGGCCAGACCCTCGGGTATCTAAACGTGCGCATGCACGACCTTTGGCCGCTCTTCCTGATCGGCGCCGGCCTCCTGATGCTGTTCCAACGCAATTCGTGGCACCGCGTCCGCCCGGGCCTGTACGTCCATGGGAGGATGCGGGAAGCCTCCGTGTTCGGCGGAGGCAGGCGCAAGATCAACACCCAGGACTTCACCGGCGGCCATATCGACGCCGTATTCAGCGGCTACGAGATCGATCTCCGCGGCGCTACCATGGCGGCTGATTCCGCAACCCTCAAGGTCGGTGCCGTGTTTAGCGGCATCGAAATCCGCATTCCCGAGACCTGGAGCGTCGTGATCGAGGGCGATGGTGTCTTCGGCACCATCACGGATAAGACCGTTCAGCCGAATCCGCAGACCCCCGGCCTGAAGCGGCTCTTCATCAAAGGCGCGGCGGTCTTTGGCAGCGTCGAAGTGAAGAACTGAACCGCCATGCACCCGATTCTGGCGTCGCGTCGTCGGCTGCTGGCGTACCTGCTGGCGTGGATTCCCATCCTGGCGTTGCTGGTCTGGGTGGCCTGGGCCTCCGGCGGGGCATCCTGGCAGGACGCGGCGGCCGTCCTGGCGCCCGCCTGCCTGGTCTACGCATTTGCCTGCCTGTCGCCCTGGTACATCTGCCAGACCCGCCCGTTGCGTCTCTCCGGTTTGTCCTATCTTCTGCCCACCTGGGCCGCCGCCGCCGTGGTGGTCGGTTTGTTGCTACTGGCGAGCGCACGGCTGGCGGCGTACCTGTTCGAGCGGCCCGCGCCGCCAACCGCCCCGCTCTTTGGCATGGGCGTGCTGCTCTACCTGCTCTCCGCCGGACTGCACTACGCCGCGCTGGCGGTTGAGGACTCCCGCGCCGCGGAGCGCCGCGCCGCCGAAGCCCGCACGCTGGCGCGCGAAGCCGAGCTTCAGGCGCTCCGCGCGCAGATCAACCCGCACTTTCTGTTCAACAGTCTTCACTCCATCGCCGCTTTGACCACCATGGACGGCGCGCGCGCCAGGGAAATGTGCGTGCGCCTCTCCGGCTTCCTCCGCGGCACCCTGGGGCTGGCCGGCCGCGAGAGCATTCCGCTTCGCGAGGAGCTGGCGCTGGCCCGCGGCTACCTCGAGGTCGAGCAGGTGCGCTTCGGCCCGCGCCTGCGCGTTGAGGAGGAGATCGAGCCGGCCTGCGAAGACTGCGCCGTTCCCGCCCTGCTGTTGCAACCGCTGGTCGAGAACGCCGTCAAGCACGGCATCGCCGGCTTGGTGGAAGGCGGTTCCATACGGCTTGCCGCGCACCGCTCCGGCGCATCGGTTTCCATCGCCGTGGAGAACGCCTTCGATCCCGAAACCCCCGCGCCGCACAACTTGGGAATGGGCCTCGCCCACGTCCGCCGCCGCCTCCAGGTGCGCTACGGAGAAGATGCGACCTTCCAGGCCGGCCCCGCGGACGGCGTCTACCGCGTGGTGTTGCGGCTGCCTTGCGAATCCCCCATGGCTTCGAGCAGCCGCGCGTAGCCGGAGCGGCTCACCGGCAGCCGCGTGCCGTCGGTGAGAATCGCCACGCGGCTCTCTTTCGCGTACGGCTCAATGCGCGCCACGCGCTCCAGGTTGACAATCGCGGAGCGGTGGATGCGCACGAACCGCGCCGGGTCGAGCAGGGCTTCGAGGCTGCCGATGGTCTGCTGCTTCAGGTAGCTCTTGCCGCCGCTGTGGAGCGCGACATAATCGTCCTGCGCCTCCACGTAATCCAGCTTTTCGAGCGGAATCACGTGCACCCGCGTGCCGTCCCGCACCGCCAGGCGTTGGGGCCGCTCGTCGGGCGCGCGCGTCCGCTCTCCCAACCGCGCCTTGGCCCGCTCCAGCGCCCGTTCGAATCGCTCGGCGCTGAAAGGCTTCAGCAGGTAATCCACCGCGTGCGCGTCGAACGCGCGCATAGCGTACTGGTCGTACGCCGTCACAACGATCACCGCCGGCGTGCGCGGCTCGATCAGTTCCAGCACCTCGAAGCCGTCCAGTTTAGGCATCTGGACGTCGAGAAACACCAGGTCCGGCGCGGTCTCGGCGATGGCCTTCACCGCCTCGAACCCGTTGGCGCACTCGGCCATGATCTCGATTTCCGGGTGCGCCGCCAGCATTTCGCGCAGATACCCGCGCGCCAGCTCTTCGTCGTCGACAATCACCGCCCGCAATGTCACCTCAATCACCCAGCGCCATGTGGCGCAGGCACTCGTGCCTGCCGCATCCCGACTCATCGGGACGCCTGCCGGGCGTGCTCCCAAGCGCGTCCCGAGTAGTCGGGGGTGCCCCCTGGGCCCGGCAGAGTGAGACTTTGCGCCACGTGTGCACGTGCACAATCGGCGCTGTTTGTGCCACAATCTGGTCAGGTAGTCGAAAGGCCATCGAAATTTATCCGCTACGCTCGTAGGCGAGCACTATACGGGCCCACGGGGTTCCACCCTCTGGGCCTTTACTATTATGCCCACCAAGATTTGCGTGACGCTCGATGGCGGCTATGTCCGCGGACCTGCGCGCAGAATGGTTGAGGAAATCGTGCGGCGAGTTGCATAGAGGACACGTGAAAATATACCTGGACGCTTGCTGCCTGAATCGCTTAACGGATGACCAGGACCAGCAACGTATAGCGGAGGAAGCCGAAGCCGTGGAGCAGATCTTGCGGCTCCTTCGTGCAAACACAATTGAGTGGCTGTCCAGCACCGCGTTAGAGGCCGAAACGAGCAACAACCCGGACCCCGAGCGGAGGCGCGAAGTCCAGGTGCTCTTGTTGCTGGCGACGAATACAATCCCGCTGGACGGCCCGATCGTCGAGCGCGCAAAAGGACTCGAAGCCGTTGGTTACGGCGCCTTCGACGCGCTGCATTTGAGCAGCGCCGAAGCCGGCGAAGCCAACGTTCTTCTCACCACCGACGACCGATTTATCAAGAGGGCTATGCGCCGCGTTGGCTCGCCGCGCGTTCGGGTTGTGAACCCAGTAGAATGGTTACGGGAGCAAGGAGTATGACGCCTGTCGAACACATGACCGATGAGCAGTTCGAGCGCTATGCCCTCGAAGTGCTGCAACGCGAAATCGGTCCGGACGGGTTGGCCCGCTTCCTTCGGCTGAACCGGTCTGGCAGGGGAGATTACACCCGAGACCGATTGCAGTGGCAGAAGAATCTTAGCGTTGCCGACATCGTGGCTTCTCTGAACCGCCCCGCTAGCCATTAGAATAGCCCCCTGGTCTGCGCGGCCGAAGCGTCACCGGTACCGATACAGCTTCACTCGCTGGATGCTGCCATTGCGGCTCGTGCCGCCGCCGAGCCGCAGGAATTTCCCCTGGCCGTTCTCGTCCCCGTTCAGCCTGCGTCCGGGAACCCAGCGGCCGTCCACGTAGGTGCCTTCGTCGATGGAGAGGATGCCGGCCGTCGGGGCCCCCGGCGTGTTCGGAGAAAACGTGACGCTCACCGGTCCGCTGCCAGCCGCCAGGTACTCATCCGGCCCCATCGAGATAAACAGAGCGCCGCTATGTGCCGGAGGCACTGGCGCGGGCGGAGGCGTGGGGACCGGCGCCGGCGCTCTCCTGTTCCGCGCGTAACTCACTTCCAGGACGTAGTCGCCCAGCGCGATCTTCTGCGGCGGCTCGTCCGCCACCACCACTACGCCAGCCATCTTGCCTTTGCCCTGGTTCTCGAGAATCACGGGGGCGAGTTGCGTGAGCGTTGCGTAGCTCCGCGCCAGCGGCAGGTCCGCCGGCTCCGTGGGCGAAGGCGATGGCGGCGCGAGGCCCAGCTCGTCGATCGCAAACGGCGTGAAACCCATGGCGTCGTGCTGCCCCAAGGCGTAGAAGACGTGGTAGGCGCCCGTGGTGCCATCCGTCTCGGGGATGAACAGCGGGTCGTCCGGAGCGTAGGATTCCCGGTACCAGTTGACCCACACGGGGAAATTCGGGGAGTAAAGGTCCGGCGAGCGGATGTCGATGGCCGGCGCGCCCACTTTCCAGATGTTCCCCACTTGAGGCTCGGGGCCGCCGCTGGGGTACGTCCCGGGCCCCCGGTCCGGCGCGGGCATGGAGCACCAGGTGTTCACATACATCGGCAGCGGGTATTCGGCCTTGCCCGCCGCGGCCACTCGGCCCACGTAGCTCGCATAGTTCCAGGCCATGAAGATCTCATCCGTGTACGGGGCTGTGCCGAAAACCTCTTCCCAGGTCCCGGATGTCTTGGAACCGGCCGCTTCCCACGCCGTGCGGAGCTGCGGGTGCAGTTTGTCCTTGTTGTTGCCGATATAGTCCAGCAGCTCTTTTGGCACGGGGGCCGCGAAAGCCTTGTTGGCCGCCTCGCACCTGTCCCGCGAGTCGCCCAGCACGCCCACTTCGTTCTCCACCTGCATCATGACGACCCGGTGATAGGTGTCCACTTCCTTGATGTGCCGCATCAGGGCGGCAAAGGCCCGCGCGTCGGCGTCGCGGTTCGCCGCGCTCAATGTGGAGAGGGTCTCTATGCCCTTGCCGTCCTTGTCCTGCACCCGTGGAAACCGCTCCTGGTTGGTTTTCACCCAGGCCGGAATGTAGCTGGATACCCCGTTCTTCCAGCTTCCGAACCATAGAAAAACGAGTCGCAGATTGTAGGTTTGTGCATCCTGGATCTGGCGGTCCACAAATGCAAAATCGCATTGGCCTTCTTTGGGTTCGAGCGTCTCCCACTGGACGGCCGACAGGACGGTGTTGAGGTGCATGGCCACGAGCCGGGTCCAGATCGGCTTCAGAAACTCGGAACTGGAGGAACTGGAGTTGCGCAGTTCTCCCGCCAACATCAGAAACGGCTTGCCGTCGACCATCAACTGCGTGGCGGTGCCCTGTTTCCGAAGGTGGGGAATGGCCGTGGATGTGCCGGTAGTGCTTCGAGAGCACGCTGACAGCGCAGCGAGCGAGAGTATGGCTATCCAGCCAAGGAAGGGTCGCATCTGAATAACCGGCATTCTGGCCTCCCGGGTCCCCTTCAGTATATTCCCCTACCAGATCACTCCCTCCGATTTGTGCGAGAATAAGAGCACACTTGAGTTTGTGCGGGACCACCCCCCGGGGTAGGCGGTCGGAAAGGCGTGTTGTGAGCGACAAAGCCGAGACGCCGTTTGACAGTATCGAGGGTTCTCACGAGTACGTGGCTATGCTCGCCGAAGCCCTGGACGAAGCCCGGCGCGATGTGGAGGCCGAAATTGCGGCCGCGGAGCGCGAAGGCGCCAGCCGCCGCAAGGAGGCGCTGCTCCTGGTGTCCTATAATCTGGCCAAGCTGAATCTCCACATCACATCCAGCCGCAGGATCTTGAACGACCTGCGTTCGCTCCGTCGATTGCTGCTGGCGGAACGCGGCCTGCTCGCTGAAGACCAGAAGGCCGAAGACGAAAAGGGCATCGCTGCCGCCGAAGGCGTGTAGGGGCCGGGCATGCCCGGCCCTACCGGTTGACAGATGATTCTCCAACGCGTACCATTCAGAGTGTTGTTACGTGCACTCCGTAGCAATACCTGACAGCGGTGGTTTGTGGGGGACCTCCGATGACCTTTCGGATCGGTGAAAAAGTGGTGTATCCCAACCAGGGTATTGGGACCATCGAGAATATCAGCACTCGCTCCTTTGGCTCCGCGTACGAAAAGTTCTATCTGCTTCGCTTCGGATACGGCGGCATGACCGTGTTGGTGCCGTTTTCCAATGCGTCCGACATCGGACTGCGGAGAGTTACCAAAGACCGGGAGATTTCGCGCATCCTTTCCTTCCTCTCCAACGGCTGGTGCGCCATCAGCCCCGATTGGAAGGTGCGCTTCAAGCAGCATCGCGAGAAGATGCAAAGCGGCGATCTCCTCAAAGCCGCGGAGGTCTTCAAGAGCCTCTTGCAGCTTCAAATCGAGAAGCCGCTCTCCTTTCACGAGAAGGGAGTGCTCGACCGCGCGCGTCACATGCTCGCATCGGAAATCTCCATTGCGCGAAATGTGCCGGAGGTCCGTGCCGTCAAGATGCTCGAGCGCGCTCTGGCAAAAGCCGGGCTCGCTCTGCCGGCGTAGTCGTGAAAGTGCAGAATCTGCCATCGCGAATGCAAAGTCCGCACGTTCCGCCATTCCACCGTTGACGATCCGTGGGCGCATGGAATCGGCCAAGGCCATCCCAGACGGACATCTCCCCTCCCCAAGAGATTGGTCCGCCTCGTGCATACATCATGAGGGAGACTCGATTACGCTTCCGTAGGAGGAAACGCATGCACGAGGAACACCGGAAAGCCGCCGAACTGCACGAACTTGCCGCGCAGGCCCATCGTACTGCTGCCGAACATAACGAAAAAGGGGACGGCGTAGCGGGAAGCTGGCATGCGCAACGAGCGCTGGAGTACTCGGATCGCGCTTACAAGCTGGCAAGGGAAGCCCACACCAAGTCGGGAAAGATAGGGACTTTTTAATGTCTACTCGCTATAACCACGGATCGCACTACGAAAATCATCAACGCGCCGCCGAGTTGCACGATAGTGCCGCCCACGCGCATCGTAGCGCCGCGGAAGCCCATGAGAAGCAAGATCACCAGACCGGGCAAGAGCTCTCCAGGCAAGCTCTTGAGTACTCCCAAAAAGCTCACCAGCATACCGAGCAGGTGCATCGGGAAGCGGTGAATGAACACGGCATCGCCACCTTTGGGCACGAGGAAATCGCCGCGCTGGCGCATACGCTGTGGCAAGCCAGAGGCTGTCCGGAGGGATCTTCGGAAGAGGACTGGTTCCAGGCCGCGCATGAATTGCGGGCGCGCGGAGAGAGTCTCCCCAAGTGATGGCACGCCCGAAAGGATCGGAATCCATGAAACGCTCCTGTTTATCGTTCTTCCCCATGCAGGCGGTTTTCTGTGCCGCGCTGCTACTTGTGCCGATGGGCCAGCTACTGCTTGCCCAACAGCCTCCCGAACTTCCCCCTCCCAACCAGGCGCTGGCGCCCGATCAACTCGACGATTTGGTGGCGCCCGTCGCACTCTACCCGGATCCGCTGGTAAGCCAGATCCTGGTGGCGTCCACCTATCCGCTCGAACTCGTCCAAGCCTTACAGTGGCTCCAGCGAAACCCGGGGATCACCGGCGCCGCCCTGACCCAAGCGGCCGAGCAGCAAAACTGGGACCCGAGTATACAGGCCTTACTGATTTTTCCGGACCTCGTCAAACGGTTGAACCAGGACATTACGTGGACCACCAATCTTGGAAACGCGTTTCTGAATCAGCAAGCCGACGTGATGGACGCCGTACAGCGAATGCGGTCCAAGGCGCAGCAGGCGGGGAAATTGTCCTCGACGCCTCAGCAAACCGTGACCACCACCACCGACAACGGGCAACCCGAAATCGTGATCCAGCCCGCTAATCCGCAAATGATGTACCTGCCGCAATACGACCCCGCCTACATCTGGGGACCGCCTCTGTACTATCCATACGCAAGTTGGTATTACCCCGGCTCTTACTTCGGTTTCGGTATGGGCATCCCCATGGGATTATATTTTGGCGGCGGCTGGGGCGGCTGGGGCGGTTGGGGTTGGGGTTTCGGCTGGGGCGGCCACAACCTTATGGTCAATAACAACTTCATTCACCGGTACAATTTCAACTCCCGCGGTATCGGCAGCCTGAATGGAACCAGCGCATGGTCCCACAATCCCTCGTATCGCCAGGGCGTGCCATATTCGAATTCCGCCGTGTCCAACCGTTACGGAGGCAACGTGCGCCAGAATTTGCAGTCGCGCGGCGCCTCCGCGGGATCGGCGCAATCGCGCGCCGCCTCCCAATCCAGAGGCGAGCGAATGGGCAATCGGCAGATTTCCCCGAGTGCATCCAGCCGGAACCGTAGCGCTTTCGGCGGCGTTCGGGAGGGCAGCGCGGCGCGGATGCAGAGCGACCACGGATATTCCAGCCTCGGACCCGCCCGCAGCAGCGGCGGAAGCGCCCCGCGTGGCGGCGGTGGCGGCGGCATGCGTGGTGGTGGTGGCGGCGGCGGCAACCGCGGTGGTGGACGCCGATAGGAGCGAAAATACCATGGCGAAAATCAATTCTATCGACTCGAAAAACAGCCCCCGTCGGCTCGCGTGGCTCCTGGCCGCCGGCCTGGTGGTTGGGGCGACTCTATTGCCAGCCGCCTCCAAGGACGGCCAGCGCACATTTGCGACGCCGCAGGAGGCCGTTCAGGCCACTATCGATGCCGCGGAGCACAATGACACGGCGGCCCTCCGCCAGCTCTTCGGACCTGAGGGCAAGGACATTGTCGAATCCGGCGATCCCGCCGAAGACAAGGACTCTCGCGCCGAGTTTGCGCGCTCGGCTCACGAAAAGCTCCAGATTAATGAGGACCGGTTGACGCCTGACAGGGTGACCTTTACGGTAGGGCAACAGGAGTGGCCCTTTCCGGTTCCCGTGATTCGCCGGGACGGAAAATGGCAACTGGATTCGGCCAGCGGGAGGGTCGAGATTCTCGCCCGCAGGATTGGCCGGAACGAATTGAACGCCATGGAGGTCTGCCGGGGCTACGCCGAGGCGCAATTGGAATACGCCGCGGTGGCGCGCGACGGAGATCGTGTCCTGAAATATGCGCAGAAGATCGCCGCCACACCGGGCAAGCAGGATGGGCTGTATGCGGATGGAGTTCCCGATGCTCTGGTTTCGCGGGCTTTCGCCGAGGCCGCGGCCGCCAATCCCACAGGGGGCAAGCAGCCGGAACCCTACCACGGATACTACTTCCGAGTGCTGAAATCGCAGGGGCCGGACGCTGCCGGAGGCGCCTTCGACTATGTGGTGAACGGTAAGATGATTGGCGGCTTCGCCCTGGTCGCCTGGCCCGCGGAGTATGGCGTGTCCGGAGTCCGGACTCTGCTCATCAATCACGAGGGAGTGGTCTATGAGAAGGATCTGGGGGCCACGACGGCTATCCAAGCCCGCCAGATGACGCGGTTCAATCCCGACAAATCCTGGCGGCCGGTGGTCCTCGAGTAGCACCCGCATTCTTCGAAAAGACGATGTCCAAACTTTCGAGCCGGCAGATTTGCCTGGCCTCCCGCCCCAGCGGGATTCCAACCGCCGCCAACTTTTCGTTGGTGTGGACCGACGCGGAACCACTGCGAGATCGAGAGGTGCTGGTTCGTAACCTCTTTATGTCGGTGGACCCATACATGCGCGGCCGCATGAACGAAGGAAAGTCGTACGTGCCTCCTTTCCAATTGGGCAAACCTCTCGACGGCGGCGCAGTCGGCGATGTCATCGAGTCGCGCGCCCGGGAATTCAAGCCGGGTGATGTCGTCGTTTCCAACTTTGGCTGGCGGGAATACTTCGTGGCAACGCCTGAGGACTTGCATCCGGTCAGCCGTGAGATTCAACCGCTCTCGGTTTACCTCGGCACCCTCGGCATGACGGGCATGACGGCGTGGGTCGGGCTGAATTTGGTGGAAGTCAAAGCCGGCGACGTCATTTTCATTTCGGGAGCCGCCGGCGCCGTCGGCAATGTGGCCGGGCAACTGGCGAAATTGCGCGGGTGCCGTGTCATCGGATCGGCCGGTTCGGCGGAAAAGGTCCAGTTTCTGCGGGAGGAATGCGGATTCGACGGCGCCTTCAATTACAAAGCCGGTCCGGTGCTCGAACAATTGAATCGGGAGGCGCCGGACGGAATCGATGTCTATTTCGATAATGTGGGCGGCGAAACGCTCGAAGCGGCGCTCTCGGCTTTGCGTATACATGGCCGGATCGTCGCCTGTGGCGGCATCTCCGGCTACAACGAGGGAAAGCCGCGGCCTGGCCCTTCCAATCTATTCAACATGACCACCAAACGGCTCACCATGAACGGTCTCATAGTTTCGGATTGGCTGGACCGTCGAGCCGCATTCGAACAGGAAGTGGGCGGCTATTTCAAAACCGGCAAGCTGAAGCACAAGGAGACGGTGGTGCAAGGAATCGACCAGGCGGTAGGCGCTTTCATCGGTCTTTTCCAAGGGCAAAATATTGGCAAGATGGTGGTGGAACTGGTTTGAGCTACATCGTTCTGGAAATCAAAGACCTTACTCGCCGCTTCGGCGCATTTACGGCGGTCGATGCTCTAACTCTTTCGGTCAACGCCGGTGAGGTCTTCGGCTTGCTCGGCTCCAACGGGGCCGGCAAGACTACCACCATCAAGATGCTCACCACGCTGTTGCCGCCCTCCTCGGGCGAAGCGCGCGTGGCCGGTTTCTCCATCGCCACTCAGGCGGTCGACGTTCGCCGCTCCATCGGTTATGTGCCGCAGGCGGTCTCGGTGGACGGTTCGCTCACCGGTTA
>PMYB01000084.1 GCA_003170915.1 Bryobacterales bacterium
CCCTGCGCCATCTTGATCTGGAGCTCGTCGGCGTTTACCAGGTAGTTGGTGGTGACGCCGAAGCGGCCGGAAGCCACCTGCTTCACCGCGCTGCGGCGCTCGGTCCCGAAGCGCTCTTCGTCTTCCCCGCCCTCGCCGGTGTTGGACTTGCCGCCGATGCGGTTCATGGCGATGGCCAGGGTCTCGTGGGCTTCTTTCGAAATGGAGCCGAACGACATGGCGCCGGTGGCGAAGCGCTTGACAATCTCGCTGGCCGGCTCCACCTCTTCGAGCGGAACGGGATTCGGCGATGGCTTGATCTCGAGCAGGCCGCGTAGCGTCGAGAGCTGGCGGTTCTGGTGGTCGATCAGGCCGGTGTATTCCTCGAACGTCTGGAAGCTCCCCTGCCGCACGGCGTGCTGGAGCGTGGCGATGGTCTCGGGGTTAAACAGGTGATACTCGCCGCGCGCGCGATACTGATAGTTGCCGCCAACGGCCAACTCGGTGTCGGAATCGGCCACCGGGAGGAAGGCGTGCTGGTGCTTGAGGATGGCTTCCTGGGCGAGCACTTCGAGATCCACGCCTTCGATCTGCGAGACCGTTCCCGTGAAGTACTTGTCGACCAGCTTCTTACTGATACCGATGGCCTCGAAGACCTGTGCGCCACGGTAGCTTTGGAGCGTCGATATCCCCATTTTAGAGAAGGTCTTTAGCAGGCCTTTGTTAATGGACTTCTTGAAATTCTCGACGGCCTTGTCGAAGGGCACGCCGAGATCGCCGCGCTTGACCAGGTCTTCGAGCGTTTCGATGGCCAGGTAGGGGTTGACGGCGCTGGCGCCGTAGCCGATCAGCAGCGCGAAGTGCATCACCTCGCGAGGCTCGCCCGATTCGATGATGAGCGCCACCTGGGTGCGCGTCTCCTCGCGGACCAGGTGATTATGCACGGCGGTGAGCGCCAACAGGCTGGGAATGGGGGCATTATCCGGGTCGATGCCGCGGTCGGAGAGGATCAGCAGGGTATAGCCGGACTGGATGGCGAGCGAGGCGCGGCGGCAGAGCTGCGCCAGCGCGCGTTCGAGGCCCTTGGCGCCCTCCTCCACCGAAAAGAACATGGGCAGCGTGGTGGCCAGGAAATCGCCTTGCGAGACGCGGCGCAGTTTCTCCAGGTCGCGGTTGGTCAGAATGGGTTGCGGCAGCTTGAGAGTGTGGCAGTGCTGCGGGGTTTCGTCCAAAATGTTGCGCTCGGTGCCGATGTAGCTGGTGAGCGACATCACCATCTCTTCGCGGATGGGATCGATGGGCGGGTTGGTCACTTGCGCGAAAAGCTGCTTAAAGTAGTGGAAGAGGGGTTGCGGCTTATCCGATAGGCAGGCAAGGGGCGTATCGGTTCCCATCGAGCCGATGGGCTCCGCGCCGCTTTCGGCCATGGGGGCGAGGATCATCTTGATGTCCTCGCCGGTATAGCCGAAGGCCCGCTGCCGGCTGAGGATGGTCTCGTGATCGGTGCCGTACTCGCGTGGCGGCTCGGCAAGCTCCTCCAGGGTTACCTGGTTCTCCTTCAGCCAGAGCTGATAGGGATTGCGGCCGTAGAGCCTGGCTTTAAGCTCCCTGTCGGAGATAATGCGGCCTTCGACGGTATCGACCAGCAGCATCTTGCCGGGCTGGAGTCGGCCCTTGAGCTTGACGTTTTCGGGTTCGACGGGAAGCACGCCGGTCTCGGAAGCCATAATGACGAGGTCGTCATGGGTTACCAGGTACCGGGCGGGGCGCAGGCCGTTGCGGTCGAGGGTTGCGCCGATGGAGCGGCCGTCGGTGAAAGCGATGGCGGCGGGGCCGTCCCAGGGCTCCATCAAAGAGGCGTGGTATTCGTAAAAGGCCCGCTTCTGCGGGTTCATGTGCGGGTTCTTGGACCACGCTTCGGGAATGAGCATGGCCATGGCGTGGGCGATGCCGCGGCCGGACATGACGAGCAACTCGAGCGCGTTGTCGAAGGCGGCGGAATCGCTGCCGCCGGGCTGGATGACGGGAAACAGCTTCTTGATGTCGTCGCCGAACAGCGGGGAGGCCAGCACGGACTGGCGCGCGTGCATCCAGTTCACGTTGCCGCGCAGCGTGTTGATTTCGCCGTTGTGCGCGATGTAGCGGAAGGGGTGCGCCAGCGGCCAGGTGGGGAAGGTGTTGGTGGAGAAGCGCTGGTGCACGAGGCACAGGGCGCTGACGACATCGGGATCGCTCAGCTCGGGATAAAAGTGGGCGATCTGGGGCGCCAGGAGCAGACCTTTGTACACGATGGTGCGCGCGGAGAGCGAAGGGATGTAAAAGAAACCCTTGTCGGGCAGGTCGGAGGCGGCCACCTCGTTCTCGGCGCGTTTGCGGACGACGTAGAGCTTGCGTTCGAGCTGGTCTTCGGCCATGCCCCTGGCGCGCCCCACGAAGATCTGCTGGATGTAGGGTTGCGAACCGCGCGCGACGCGGCCAATGGCCGAACCGTCGATGGGAGTGTCGCGCCAGCCGAGGACGGTGAGACCCTCTTCGCGGACGATGCGCTCGACGATGCCTTCGCACTGCAAGCGGGGATGCGGCTCGACGGGAAGGAAGGTCATGCCGACGCCGTATTCTCCCGCGGGCGGCAGGGTGAAACCGAGCTTGGCGCACTCGCGCGCGAAGAACTTGTGGGGGATCTGAATCAGGACGCCGGCGCCATCGCCGGTTTGGGGATCGCAGCCGCAGGCGCCCCGGTGGGTCAGGTTGATCAGAACCTGGATACCTTTGAGGATGATGTCGTGCGACCTCTGGCCCTTGAGATTCGCAACGAAGCCAATGCCGCAGGCATCGTGCTCGAGGCGCGGGTCGTAAAGGCCCTGCGCCGGGGGTAGACCGTCATTGGCAGCGAAGTCAGTCATGGTGATCCCTCGGAACCCGCTGACCTGGAGGGTAATCCGGTCACGGCTTCTCGCAACGGCGGTTGCCTTGAGACTTAGTGTACCAGCGTTTCTTGGTATAAGGCAAGCTGAAAAGCATAGATTATGAACATTAGAATTGCTTATGCTATCCTATACGGGTGCCATTCTGGGAACTACGCCTTTTCAAAGAGATAGCTATCACTCGCAGCATGAGCAAGGGAGCGGCACACTGCGGCGTGAGCCAATCGGCGGCCAGCCAGCACGTCCAAGAGGTGGAACGCCGCCTGGGAGTGACCCTGTTCGACCGCAGCAAGCGGCCCCTGGAATTGACGCCCGCGGGCCAGCGGTACCACGAATTCTGCCGCGACGTGCTGCGCCGGGAAGAGGAACTGGGGCTGACGCTGGAATCGTTGAAGGGGGTTGAGGAAGGCGCTGTGCGGGTGGCGTCGATCTACTCGATCGGGCTTTCCGAACTGAGCCGGTTGCAGGAAGAGTTTGCGGCCCGCTATCCGGCCGCGCAGCTTCACGTCGAGTACATGCGGCCGGACAAAATCTACGAAGCAGTGCTGGATGGCGCGGCGGACCTGGGCTTGGTGAGCTACCCGGAACCGGGCCGGGAGATCGCCGTGATTCCGTGGCGCGAAGAAGAAATGCAGGTGGCGGCGCCGCCTACACACCACCTGGCGGCGCGCGCCGAGGTGTATCCGGCGGACCTGAAGGGGCTGGACTTCATCGGGTTCGACGAGGATCTGAAGATCCGGCGGGAGTTGGACCGGTTCCTTCGCGCGCAGGGAATCGAAATGAACCTGGTCATGCATTTCGACAACATCCAGATGATCAAGGAAGCGGTGGCGTTGGGATCGGGCATCAGCATCCTGCCGGCGCGCACCATGCAGGCGGAGATCGCGCAGGGGCGGCTGGTGGCGGTGCGGCTGCACGCGCCGGAGCTGGTCCGGCCGGTGGGCATTGTGCATCGCAAGCGCAAGAAATTTAATCGCGCCACAGAGCTGTTCCTGGAGCTGCTCAGGAGTTAACATTCGGGTAGGAGGCGCGGAACACATGGTTCGCGCAATTACGATTGCCCGGGAGTACGGCAGCGGCGGCGCTATGGTGGCGCGGCTGCTGGCAGACCGGCTGGGGTGGCGGCTGCTGGACCGGGACCTGTTGAACGAAGTGGCGCGCGCCGCCAACGTGGCGCCCGCCGTGGCGGAGCGTTTCGACGAGCGCATCGACCCATGGTTTCACCGCCTGGTGAAGCACGCGCTGTGGCGCGGCGGCCCGGACGCCCCCATCAGCGTCGACAACTTCGACCTGTTCGATGCCGAGAAGATGGCGGTGGTGGGCCGCAAAGTCATCGAAGAGGCGGCCCGCATGGGCAACTGCGTGGTAGTAGGCCGCGGCGGGCAATGCATCCTGCACGGCTGGCCTGAAGTCTTTCACGTGTTTCTGTACGCGCCCATCGAGGTCCGCAAGAAGCGCGTGGCCGAACGGCGCGGCGCGGGGCCGAATCTGGAGGCGGTGATTCGGGAGTATGATCGTCTCCGCGCAGCGGGCGTCCGGCAATATTTCGACCAGCAGTGGTGCAACCCGAATCTATACGATCTGATGATTAACACCAAACGCGGCTACGAAAGCGCCATGGAGACCATCCTGTGCGCGGCGGAAGTGAAGGCCGAGGTAGCGGCACACTAACGCGACTACGGATTGGCCCCCACCTTCTTCAGCAGCCACGCCATATTCCGCCCCAGAGTTACCATCGTTCGAATGCCTTCCTCGTCCTTTTCGACCTCGCCCGGTTCCCGGCCGTAACCGATGTTCCAGTAGGACGAACCCGGAATGATCATCTCAGTGATCAGGAAGAAGTGATTCAGGGCGTCGAAGGCGTGGATGGCGCCGGCCCGGCGCACCGCCACCACGGCGGCGCCCACCTTGCGGCGAAACATGCCGCCGTTGGCCCCGCTCACCAGGCAGGCGCGATCGATGAGGGCTTTGATCTCCGGCGAGATGTCGGCGACATAGGTGGGCGAGCCCAGCAGGATGCCGTCGGCGGCGGCCATCTTGTCGATACAGACGTTGCCCATATCGTCAGTCTGCGAGCAGCGGCGGTCCTTTCTCGTGGAACACTTGCGGCAGGCCAGACATCCGTGGATTGTGGCGCCGGCGAGCTCCACCAGTTCGGTTTCAATGCCTTCCTTGGCCAGCTCGGCGAGCACGTGTCCGAGCAGAATGGCAGTGTTTCCGCCTCGGCGGGCGCTGCCGTTGAATGCGACGACTTTCATAGAGCGGTCACTCCTGAACTTCTATTCTCGCTCACGGCGCGGAGAATTGCGGCTTCAAGAACCGGCTAGTTTTCGGTGGGAGTCTCTCGATGCGATCGATGAGAGGGGTGCTTAACCGCTTTGGGGAAATGGAGGCTGGACACGCTTGTGGGGCGGATTGTCAATCTGCGCGCCGGTTGTTTACCGGCGCAACTGGCGGGTTGCCAACCCGCCGCAGGTTTCCAACCTGCCCCACGAAGCCAGTTCACGCGCCGGGGTCGTTAGGCTGCCGGGAGCGGTAAACTTGGAGGTGTGCCCGCTTTACTGAGCGTCCATGGGTATCGGTTCTTCTTCTTCAGCATGGAGGGGAGAGAGCCGCCGCACATCCACGTCGCTCACGCCGGACGCTATGCGAAGTTCTGGCTCGAGCCGGTCTCAGTCGCCGACGTACGTGGGTTTCGGGGGCACGAGATGACCGAGATTCGCGACATCGTGATGGAGAACGCAAATCTCTTCTTGGAGAAATGGCATGAGTACTTTGGTGGCAAGGGCTGAAACACTGGCGGTCGACGTGGAGTGTTCGGGCGACGCGCTGTGCGTCACGTTATCCGACGGGCGGGTCGTTTCCGTGCCCCTGGTGTGGTTCCCGAGACTGGCCGGCGCGTCAACGCGGGAGCGCTCCGAGTGGGAGCTAGTCGGAGGCGGCATCGGAATTCATTGGGAGGCAATCGACGAAGACATCTCCGTGGCCAGCCTCCTCCGGCCAGAGAACTTCATGAGGCTGCCTGACAAGGCGTTGCAGCCGCCGGCGCGAAAGAAGCGGGCCGCGGCTGAACGCCGGAGCCGTTAGCCCGGGCAACAGAACTGTTTGGGAGAGTAGGCCAATGCACCATGGGTGTGTTAAGTATATTTCTGCCCTTGTTTTTTTCACGGCGCTGGCGACCACGCGAGGCGCGGAGTATCAACTTAAGGCTACGCCGGGCACGGTGGCGTGGGGATATTACTCCGCCGCCGCCAAGCCGGTGCTGCGGATCAAGTCCGGCGATACGGTCGAGATCCAGACGATGATTACCAACAGCCCCGACCGGCTCACGGCGGCGGGCTTGAAACCCGAACAGGTGGAGCCGGAACTGAAGGCCATCTACGCGGAGGTCAAAGATAAGGGGCCGGGCGGCCATATCCTGACTGGACCCATCTATGTGGAAGGCGCGGAGGCGGGCGACGTGCTCGAGGTGCGAATCGTCAAGATCAAGCTCTCCGTGCCGTACGCGTACAACGGGTTCAGCCCTGGCAGGGGATTTCTGCCGGACGACTTCACCACCGCGCGCACCAAGATCATCCCGCTCGACATGGAGCGGAACGTGGGCCGGTTCGCCGGCAACATCGAGATTCCGCTGCACCCGTTTTTCGGCAGCATGGGGGTGGCGCCGCCGGAGGCCGCGGGACGCATCAGCAGCGCGCCGCCGGGAATTCATGCCGGCAACCTGGATAACAAAGACCTGGTGGCTGGGACGAAACTGTTCATCCCGGTGCACGCGCCGGGCGCGCTATTCGAGGTGGGCGACGGGCACGCGGGCCAAGGCAATGGAGAAGTGGACATCACGGCAATGGAAACGTCGTTGGTGGGGACGTTCCAGTTTGTGCTGCGGAAGGACATGCACCTGAAGTGGCCGCGCGGGGAGACCCCCACGCACTACATCGCCATGGGCCTCAACGAGGACCTGACGGAAGCGGGCAAGCTTGCGGTGCGGGAAGCCATCGATTTCCTGGTCAACGAAAAGCACCTGTCGCGCGAGGATGCCTACATGCTGTCGAGCGTGGCGGTGGACTTCAACATCACGCAGGCGGTGGACGACGTCAAGGGCGTCCACGCCATGATCCCGAAGAGCATTTTCAAGTAGGGCCGTAACCGCCTCAGGCGCGCGGCTCGGATTGCCGGAGCAAGTCGAGAAGGTAGTTCTTCCAGACCACGGCGCGGGAATGCGTGCCGTGGCCGCGGGTCTCGCCGCTGGTGGGGATCAGGATGTACCGGCCGTGCGGGACGCGCTGGATCTCGCGCTCGAGGATGCCCAGTTCGGGCGGGTTCACTACATCGTCGGCGGAATTGATGGCGAAGAGCGGCGCCTTGATCTGGCCGAGCCGCGACGAGGGGTCGTAATCGGTGGACGATTCAAACGCGTACAGCAGGTCGTTGGCGTCGGTGCCAACGGCGCTCTCGCGGAGCGCCGCAACGGCGGCGTCGGCCTGCTGGCGGGTGGGGTTGGCCTGGTGCAGTTGCAAGGGGCTGCTTCTCATCATCCACATGGCATACTGCGCCGCGATAAGACCATTGACTGGAGGCTTGGCGTACTCCCCGTTTTTCCAGTCCGGATCGTTGCGGATGGCCTGGATGACCATGGCGCGAAACATGCGGTTGCGGCCGGCGATGGCCACGGGGGCGGCGGCCAGCGGCATGAGCGCGTCCATGAAATCGGGGTAGGTTTCGCCCCACACCCAGGTATGCATGGCGCCCATGGACGTGCCCATCACCAGGCGCAGATGATCGATCTTGAGCCCATCGTGAATCAGGAGGTAATCCGCGCGAACCATGTCGTCGTAGTCATAGTGGGGAAACTTCATGCGCAGGCCGTCGCTCGGCTTGCTGGACTGGCCGTGGCCGATGGCGTCGGGCAGGATGATGAAATAACGGGTGGCGTCGAGGGGCTGGCCCGGGCCGAACAACTCGCCCGCGAACTGCGCGACGAGAAGGGACCGGCCGCTTCCTCCCGTGCCATGCATGATGAGGACGGCGTTGCGGACATGGCCCGCGGCGTCCCGGGCCGGAGCGCCGAGAGTGACGTAATGCAGACGCAATTCGGGCAGCTTCTCACCGGATTTGAAGGTGAAATCGCGCGCGACCCACTCGCCTTCCACCGGTTGGGGCGCCGTTTGAGCCCACGCGCCGGCGGACAATAGCATGACCAGCAGTGAACGAACCATAGGCCGAGCTTACCATTAGCAGTGTGTTAAATTTGTTCGAGCTTTCCGATGACACGACGAAGCATCGGCTTGCGCTGGGCGGCGGTGCTGATCCCCGGCGTATTGCTGTATTTCCTGCCGGCGCCGGGCCTGAGCGCGCCGCAACGCCACCTGCTGGCGGTGTTTGCCGCCACCATCGTTTCACTGGCCGCCCAGCCGGTTCCCATGGCCGTCTCGGTGGTGGTGGCGATGACCACGCTGGCGTTGACCGGCACTTTGCCAGGCAACCAGGTGCTCACCGGTTTCAGCAACGCGACGGTGTGGCTGATTTTCACGGCCTTCCTGTTCGCGCGCGCGGTGATGCTGACGGGTTTGGGACGACGCGTGGCCTATCT